>CAYNVI010000518.1:0-3684 GCA_964400585.1 uncultured Pirellulaceae bacterium
ATCTTCGTGGCGACGAACAGTTCCTCGCGGGGGACGTCTGCTCGCGCGATCGCCGTCCCGTCGGCTCGATGCAATTCGAACCCGGCCCCGATCCGCTCAGCGATGCCGTCGCTGAAACGCTTTGGCAATCGCTGTCAAAGCGCGAACGTGTGGGCGCACCCCGACCGAATTTGACGGCGAAGGCGGGGGAAACGGTGCTCGACGTCGTGCTGGTCGAACCGAACCAGTGGTGGGTTGGCTGGCATCCGGTGCAAGCGACTCCCTCGCGATGGCCCGGCGGTGTGCTGCCGGTCCAGCCGTCGGAGCCGCCCGTGTCGCGCGCTTATTACAAGCTCGCCGAGGCGCTTGCTTGGAGCCAGTGGGCGCTGCATCCCGAGGATACCGCGATCGAAATCGGCAGTTCACCGGGGGGGGCTTGCCAGCGGCTGCTGGAACTCGGCCTGCACGTAATCGGGATCGATCCGGCCGAGATGGACGAGCAGGTGTTGCAGCACCCGCGGTTCACTCATCTTCGCGCTCGGGCCAACGATTTGAAACGTTCGGTCTACCGTCCGGCGCGGTGGCTTGTCTCCGATGCCAGCACTCGTCCCGAGACGATGCTGACGGCGATCGAAAAGATCGTCACGCATTCGAGCAGCCGGGTCGAGGGGCTGTTGCTGACCTGCAAGCTGGGGACGTATGAGCGGGCGGCGGAGATACCGGGCTGGATCGAGCGGGTGCAACGTTTTGGCTTCCCGCAGGTCGAGGCCCGGCAGCTGGCAACCAACCGCCGCGAAATTTGCCTCGCCGCCCATCGGCCCCGATAGTGCGACGCTGCGGGGCTCGCAAAGCAGCTAGCAGGCGATCCGTTTGTCCGCCTGATAGATCGAAGGATTCAGCGAAGGGTCGTTGTACATCTTCATCTGGCGGTAGGTTTTGTGGAGTTTGCGGCCGCTGAAGAGATCGTCCAGGAGCATTCCCAGCGAGCTGGTCAGGTCCTGATGCTGCTGTTCGCAGAGCGCGATCCGCTGCTGCACTTTCGCGCGATGGGCTTCATCCGCGTCGGTCCGCATCGTTTGCTCGCGGTAGTGGTACAGACGGAGCGACATGATCGAGAGGCGATCGATGATGCTGCCTGCGGTTTCGCTGTTGAAGGGCGTCCCGGCGGCGCACTCGATTCGCTGTTCGGCCAGCATGGCGGTGAGCGCGTCATCGAGCTGCTCGATCACGTCATTGCGGGCCTGGTTCAAGCCATCGATATTCCGCTTGACCTGAGCGATTTCGCGATCGGTCGCGGTCGGGCTGCGGGCGATGTCCTCTTCGTGCCAGAGGCGAAAATTGTGCTCGTGTTGCTGGCAGACGAGGCTGAGGAACCCAGCGAAGCGATTATCGATGGCAAGTTCATGCCAACGCTCCACCATTTCGATCTGCAGGCGGACGATTTCTTCAGCCAGAAGCGGCGACGACATGGCAAGATTCCTTTCGAGACCAAGCAGAGGGGGGGCAATCCCCGAAAAACAGCCATCCAACGGGCATCGGGAGTGATCGTAGGCGGGGCCTGCGGTTGCCAGCAAGATCAACCCAGCCGGCAAGAGGTTCTGCGCTAATCCGGCAAATTGTCGGGGTCCATCCCGCAGAGCAGTTGCGGTTCGAAGAAAGCGAGTTGCGTGTGGCCGTAGGTGCGGACGTCCCAGCCTTCCCCGGGCAGCCTTTCCGGGTCCCAGTTGCGGTCCGATTCGGTGACCAGCACGCTGCCGAGCGGGGCTCGCCGGGCCACCCACCGCACCAGCCCGCACATCGTCGCTTCCTGCTCGGTCCAAAACGCATAAGGCGGCGAGAAAAAAACGAGCCACGGCGTATCGTCCGTTTCCTCCTCCATCTTTTCGGGACCGAGGCGGAACGCGTCGCCCATCAGCACTTCGACCCGATCGTCCATGCCGAGCTCCGCCGCCGAGGCTTCGATGGTCTTCGCCGCCGGCCGGTTCCACTCGATGCACACCGCGCGTGAAGCCCCGCGGCTGACCGCTTCCATCCCCAGCACGCCGGTCCCCGAAAAGAGATCCCAAGCGATCACGCCGGTGACCCCCGATTTCCCGAGGATATTGAAGAGGTTCTCCCGCACGCTGTCGCGCATCGGGCGGGTGGCGCGGTCGCCCCGGTACTGCACCGGCCGCCCCCGAAACCGGCCCCCGATGATCCGCAATTTGATGGGGGGCAATTCCTCCAGGTCGGTTCGGTCGGAATTGCGGCCCGCCCGCCGCGGGGTCGACGACGGCGAGGCCTTAGCCGACGATTTTTTCGAGCGTTTTTTGGGGGCCATGCCCAGCCTCATGATTTCGCGGTAGGATCGCGGTCCAGAGTGTTTCCCGAACTCGCGAAACCATTCTCAACCTTCCGGCGTAGTGTAAAGCATGAATCGATTGCCCAGCATCCCTCACGCACGAATTCGCCCGCTTCGCCGTCCCCTCTGCCGCGCTGTTTGGTGGCTCGCAGTGGCCTGGCTGATGGTCCGTCCCGTCGCGGCGCAGGCTCCCGAGGAAGCGGCCGCGGAACAAGCCCCTGCTGCGGCGGCGGCAGGTTCGGAAGCGCCGGACGCCGTGCTGGACGTGGACCCCGAGGTGGCAGCGTTGATCGAGCGAGTCGACGGCCTGGTGCGCGACTGGTACGAGACGCTTGGTCAGATGCAGGCAGTGCAGATCCGCTACCACAATGGCAACGGGGAGAACGACGACGAGTACCGGCGGGAGTTCCGGCGGCTGGAAGCCGAAAGCCGCGGCAAGCACCAGAAAGCCTTCGATGCGGCCATCCAACTCGCCCGCCGCGCGCCCCAGGGGATCCCCGGCGTCTGGGATTTCTTGATCAGCTCGGTCAGCCTCCGCGGCGAGCTCGACTGGTATGAAAGCGTCGCTGCGGCGGGGCTAGCGATCAAGGATCTGGAAGCGAGCAATCAGGAAGTCGAACTGGAATTTCCCCTGCTGGATGCTTACTTGGGCCGCGCGTTGGTGACCGAGGCCGAATACGAACGCGCCCGCCCGCCGCTGCAGCGAGCCCTGCAGGTGAAGGAGCCCGAAGAGACCGATTTCCGCTTGCTGACGATGCTGGACGAGCTTCCGGCGGAGTGGCAGCGCGAGCAACGGCTGCGGAAAGCCGATGCCGCGGCCAACCTTCCCCGCGTCGTCCTGCACACCACCCGCGGCGACGTGGTCGTGGAGCTGTTCGAAGATCAGGCCCCCAACACCGTCGCGAATTTCCTCACGCTCATCGAGCAGGGCTTCTACGATCAGCTGCCGTTTTACACCGTGATCGAACACATGTTCGCGATCACAGGCGACCCGATCGGCGACGGCAGCGGGGATGCCGGCTATCGCATCCCGGATGAATACGACGCCGGCGATTCGCGGCACGCCTTCCGCGGTTCGCTGCTGATGTCCAAGCTTCCCGATTCGCAACAAGACCCCGGCCGCACCGTGCCCGACACGGCCAGTTCGCAGTTCATGCTCTGCTACCTCCCGTTACCGGTCGACCGGGGCGAATACACGGTGTTCGGACGGGTGATCGAAGGGATGCCGCATGCGTCGGTGCTGACGCGGTTGAATCCCAACGAGAAGAAGGGCGAGAACACCCGCGTCCTGCCCCCCGATCGCATTCTTTCAGCCGAAGTCCTCCGCAAGCGAGACCACCCCTACGAAGTCGAACGGATTGAAT
>CAYNVI010000519.1:0-3683 GCA_964400585.1 uncultured Pirellulaceae bacterium
CGCGGCCCGCGCCCTCCCCCCCGGCCATCCTTCCTCCCCCGCTTCGCAGCATCCTGCCCATGTATTTCCCTCCTGCGCTGCCGCTCCCGGCCGTCGGGATCCGGTCGGATTTGACCTCCTTTCTGCCGGCGCCTGGGGTCGCCCGGGCGGTGGCGGTCCTCGCCTTGCTGCTGGGGATGGGCACCGCGGCCGTGGCGGATTCCCCACCAGCCGCCTCGGTCGAGTTCAATCGCGACATCAAACCGATCCTTTCGAACCGTTGCTGGGCCTGCCACGGACCTGACGAGGAGACCCGGGAAGCGGGCTTACGTCTCGACACGTTCGCCGCGGCGACCGAGGACCTGGGGGGCTATGCGGCGGTGGTCCCGGGAGACAGCGAAGCGAGTGAGCTGATTCGCCGCATCGCCAGCGAGGATGAATATGATGTGATGCCTCCCGCCGGCCATGGTGAACCGCTGACGGAGCACGAGGTGCAGACGTTTCGGGCCTGGGTCGACGCGGGGGGCGATTACGCGCGGCACTGGTCGTACGTGGCCCCCCAGCGGCCTATGCCGCCGCCGCTCCCGGCGGGCTACTTCGACGACGCCTCGCCCAACCCGATCGACCGTTTCATCGCCCGTCGACTGGCCGATGCCGAGCTCCCCTCCGCTCCGGCGGCCGATCGCTACACCTTGATTCGCCGGCTGTCGCTCGACCTGACCGGCTTGCCGCCCACCCCGGCCGAAGCGGATGCCTTCGTCCAGGACCCCTCGCCCGACGCCTACGAACGGTTGGTCGAACGGTTGTTGGCCGACCCTGCCGCGGCGGAACGTTGGGCCGCTGTCTGGCTCGATCTGGCGCGGTATGCCGACTCTGCAGGCTACGCCGACGATCCCCCGCGGACGATCTGGGCCTATCGCGACTACGTGATCGAATCGCTGGCGAAGAACAAACCGATCGATCAGTTCACGATCGAGCAGATCGCCGGGGACCTGTTGGCACAGCCGACCGCGGAGCAGCAGATCGCCAGCGGTTTCCACCGCAACACGATGACCAACAGCGAAGGGGGAACCGACGACGAGGAATTCCGCAGCGCGGCGATTGTCGACCGCGTGAATACTACGCTGTCGGTTTGGATGGGCACGACGATCGCCTGCGCCCAGTGCCACACGCACAAATACGACCCGATCACGCAGGAAGAATACTTTCGGCTGTACGCGATCTTCAACAACACGGCCGATGCCGACCGCCGCAACGAAGCCCCCACGATGCCGGTCTTCTCCGACCAGCAACGCCGCGCGCGGCGTCGGCTCGAGGCGGCGATCGACGAGCTCGAAGCGGCGAGGCAGGACACGTCGCGGCCGCGGTCCGCCGCCCAGCAAGCCTGGGAAGCTAAGACGCGGGCTGCCCTGCGAGAGCTGCCCGCCGCAAAATTCGTCCGCATCGAAATCCCGGACCAGCAGCGATTCCTTTCGCTAGCCGAAGTCGAAGTCTTCCAAGGAGGCCGGAACGTCGCCGGCGAAGGCACAGCGACTCAGTCGAGCACCGCGTACGAGGGGGCTGCGGGGCGGGCGATCGATGGCACGACCGACGGCCGCTACGAACAATCCCAATCGGTGACGCACACCGAACAGGAACAGGGACCGTGGTGGGAACTCGACCTGGGTGAGCCCCGCGACGTCGAGCAGGTGGTCGTTTGGAATCGGACCGACAACCAGTTGCAGTCTCGGCTCAAGGGGTTTCGCGTCACGCTGCTCGATGCCGAGCGGGAAACGATTTTCCAGCAGACGTTCGCCCAGGCTCCGCAGCCTGAACAACGGATCGAGATCACGCCGGTGCCGACCGAGATCGCCAAGATCCTGCAAGTGGCCGCGGACCAGCGGACTGCCGACCAGGCGAAACAGCTGGCCGATTTTTACTGGGAACGCCGGCGGGCTTCGCTCGCGCAGCAACTGGCGGCGATCCGTCCTCAGACGACCGTGCCGGTGATGCAGGAACTGCAGGAGAACCGCCGGGAAACGTTCATCCAAATCCGTGGCAATTTCCGCAATCTCGACCGCAAGGTGACGCCTGGTGTGCCGGAAGTCTTCCACGACCTGCCCGCGCCGACCGCCCCAGACCGTTTGGACCTGGCCCAGTGGCTGGTCGACCAGCAGAACCCGCTGACCGCCCGCGTGCTGGTGAATCGCTGGTGGGAGAAGATCTTCGGCACGGGATTGGTGGAAACCAGCGAAGAATTTGGCTCGCAGGGAGAACTCCCCAGCCATCCGGCATTGCTCGATTGGCTGGCCTGCGAATTGCTCGACAGCGGCTGGGATCGCAATCATGTGCTCCGGCAGATCGTGACTTCAGCAACCTATCGCCAAAGCTCGGCGACTTCGCCGCGGCTGCAGGAGGCCGATCCCTTCAACCGGTTGCTCAGCCGGGGCCCGCGGTTCCGGCTGCCCGCAGAAATGATCCGCGACCAGGCGTTGGCCTCCAGCGGACTCCTGTCGCACGAGATGTTTGGTCCTTCGGTGCAGCCCCCCCGTCCCTCGCTGAACTTGAAAGCGGCCTTCGGCGGAAGCACCGACTGGCAGAACAGCCGTGGGGGCGATCGGTACCGGCGCGGCCTCTACACCGAATGGCGACGCTCGATGCCTTATCCTTCGATGAGCACGTTCGATGCGCCCAGCCGCGAAGTCTGCACGCTCGACCGGGGACGGACCAACACGCCCCTGCAGGCGTTGGTCACGCTGAACGATCCGGTTTATATCGAAGCGGCGCAGGCCCTCGCCCGTGAAGCCTTCCGCGAATGTCCGCAAGCGAACGACCGGCAGCGACTTGCCTGGGCTTTCCGCCGCTGCTTGATCCGTCCCGCCACCGCCGAAGAACTCGATACGCTGGCCGCCCTGCTGGAAGGCACGCGACAACGTTATCACAACGACCCTGCCCAAGCGAAGGCGATGGCGACCGACCCGCTGGGGCCGATCCCCGCAAAATGGTCGCTCTCGGTCGGCGAATTGGCGGCCTGGACCGTGGTCAGCAACGTACTGCTAAACCTCGACGAAACTTTCCAACCTCGCTGAACAGGCCGGCCTTGCCCGACCTGTCTCCGCTGCAGAGGATCCCTTGATGAACGAATGGCTCTGGGAACAAATCCGGCATCGTACCCGCCGGCAATTCTTACAGGATTGCCAGGTTGGCTTAGGAGGCTTGTTCCTCGCCTCGCTGGGGATGCCGGAAACAGAAGCGAACGCGGCCCAGGCCGGGGCAGGCGCCGACAATCCGCTGGCGGCGCGGACCAGCCATTTCCCCGCGCGGGCGAAGAACGTCATCTACATCCACTGCGCGGGCTCCCCGCCGACGCTCGACCTGTTCGATTACAAACCGGATCTCAACCGGCTCGACGGGCAAGAATGCCCCGCCGAATTCCTCGAAGGCCGCCGCTTTGCCTTCACCTCGGGAACTCCCAAACTGATGGGATCGCCCCATCGATTCCAGCAGCATGGCGAAACGGGACGCTGGTTCTCGGATGCCGTGCAGGAGCTGCCAGGCGTCTCGGAGCAAATCTGCATGGTCCGCTCGATGTACACCGACCAGTTCAACCATGCCCCCGCCCAATTGCTCCTCTACACCGGTTCGCCGCGTCAAGGACGGCCCTCGATGGGATCGTGGGTCACCTACGGTTTGGGGAGCGAGAACGCGAACCTGCCCGGCTTCGT
>CAYNVI010000520.1:0-3683 GCA_964400585.1 uncultured Pirellulaceae bacterium
CAAGCTTTCTTCGTCATGACCAAGGCACCTGACCCGGTCAATCCCGACCTGGCCTACAGTGTGCAACTGGTACTTGACGGAGAGATCGCCACGCCCGCTGACCCGGCTGCCCGACTCTCGTTCGGGGGTGACGGTGTGCAGACCGGAGGTCTGACGGACATGGCTTTCACTTCTGGCGCCGGTCCGCTCAGCCTCGACCGTCGCTCCCCGGCAACTGCGACGGACAGGGCAGACGCAGCTTGAGGAACCGCCCAGAAAGTGACGCGACGAGCCCCTTCAGCTTTGCAAGGGAGAGGAGGAGCACGGGCTGTGAGAAAACTTGCAGTCATTTTCCCTCGTTCCCAAACCGTTTTCCGCCGTTCGATCGCCTCACGCTTCAGGGATCCATCTGCTTGCCATGACTGTATCTGCCAACGTGCACATCGGAACGTCCGGATGGAACGATCTCCTACCCCTGAATCGCCGGGGTTGTGAACACAGCCCTTCCCAAGAAACAGCCCTTCCCAAGAAACCGTCCTCCCTTTCTAAGCCGCAAAAATGTCCCCACCAGCGACCGCTGAAACATTGATGGACCAGTTCGCCCAGCGGACAGGAATCGCTTCGGAGAACGACCCGCAGCGTTACTTGTGGACCGATGCGTTCGCGGTCTGCAATTTTCTGGAACTCAGTCGCCAAACCGGGGATGCCGGCTACGGGGAACTCGCCTTGCAACTGGTCGATCAGGTCCATCACGTTCTGGGCCGGCATCGGCCAGACGATCCTCGCAGCGGCTGGATCAGCGGCCTGAATGAGCAGGAAGGTGAGCAGCATCCGACTGCGGGAGGCTTACGGATCGGAAAGCCGCTCGCAGAGCGGGGGCCCCACGATCCCGTCGATGAGCGGCTGGAATGGGAGCGGGACGGCCAATACTTTCATTATCTGACGAAGTGGATGCATGCGCTGCATCGTGTCAGCCAGGAAACGGGCGAAGCACGATACCGGCGTTGGGCGATCGAGCTAGCCCACACAGCCCATGCGAGCTTTACCTACCAGCCTAGCCACGGCCCGGTAAAGCGGATGGTCTGGAAGATGAGCATCGACCTGTCGCGCCCGCTGGTCGCATCCCAAGGCCAGCACGATCCGCTCGATGGGCTGATCACCTATCAGCTGCTGCGGGCCAGCGGACCGGAGGCGGCTTCGGGTTCGCTCGAGCTCGCCTCTGAGATCGACGACCTGGCCCGTCTCTGCGGCTCGGAGCATTGGATGACCGCCGATCCGCTGGGACTCGGTGGACTGCTTACGGATCTATACCGTGTGCAGCAGCTGCAAACGATGGCAGAGCCCAAGCCATCACGCCTGGAGACGCAGATTATCGATTCGATCATCCCGGGGCTCGACGTCTACGTCGGGCAGAGTCCCCTGCAGGAGCGCGCCGCGTATCGCCTCGGATTCCGCGAACTGGGGCTGGCGATTGGACTGCGTGCCGTCGAGCGGCTGCCGCCCAGCGTTTCGAGAACTTCCGAGTTCGCCCAGCAGATCGAACAGATCATGCAGCACCTGCCCATGGCCGATGAGATCGAAGCGTTCTGGCGTGAAGAGCGGAATCGCCAAGCCGATAGCTGGAAGACGCATCGCGACATCAACGAAGTGATGCTAGCCACCAGCCTCGCTCCGGACGGTTATCTCAATCCAGCGACGCTGCGCAACAGGGTTACTTGAACATGGGGTGCCGGGGGACAACATGCCCGTTCGCTTACTCGGCTTCGACGGCCGTTGCCAGTTCGATCGTCTTTGCAGATGGCGTTTGCGCGAGTGCCTGAGTGAGTTCTCTCCGGGCGTTTGCCTCGTCGCCAGCTTCGATATCCAACAACGCCATGTTATGATGGGCAGCCGACGAACCGTAGAGCGATGCGAATTGTTGGAACGCAGCGGTTCGGTTCCCTTGACGGTATAAGGCGAGTGCGCGTGTTGATTGCAGCCGACGATGTTCGGGAAACTTCTTGAGGGCATCTTCCACCGCTGCCAACGCTTGTTCGACCCTGCCCAACTCCAGCAGCGTCCAGGTGAAATTATTTCGCAGCTCGGCGTCGTGGGGACTGCGGTTGATCGCCCCTTGGTATCTTGCGATCGCTTTTTCCGCTTGGTCCGTCTGTGCATAGAGCGGTGCGAGCTGTCGGTCGAGCGGGTCAGTTTGCGGATCGAGTCGCTCCGCCTTTTCATAAAGTGCAATCGCTTCGCTGAGGTGACCGCTGCCCGCGACGGTGGCTGCGGTGCGAATACAAAGTTCCCGTTCGTTCTTAGGTGTGGGAATTTTCTCGTTCGCGACGTGCTCCATCGCCAGCGGGGCAATGAAGTCGGGTGACTTCTTCGCTCCCATACTTTGGCAGCCCGCCGTCGCCAGCAGAATCGCGATCAGGACATTGCTGCGGATCATGGTCGGCCCCCAAACCCACCGCCAAATCCGCCCAGACCCGAGGGGCGGGCGATCGGCGCACCGCCGCCGACGGAGGAGTTGCGAATGTTACCGAAACCGCCGGCGACCCGTTCGGCTTGCGGGCCGGACAGACCCAGGGCCGCAGGCGTGGCAATCTGGACGCCGATCGGCGATCCGCCCCGAATCGACAACGCGCTGATCGTCGCGGTAACTCGCGCAGTGTCTAACGCTTCGTCGCCCGACGGCTCGATCACCCACGGAATCACATTTGCCAGATTCGATTGGGTGTGGCGCGACATTCGATCAAGCGCCGCGGGAGACAAGCGGGCGGTCCTGCCGATAAAGTCGGATTGATAAAGGACTGCTTGATCCTCGATCGCCCCGCTTACTTGTGCGGTTTGCCAATCGCATACCTTTGTTCCAGCCGGTTCCGGGACCGCACCCGCCGGGATGTCCGCACAGCGGTCGACGCCAAAAATGCCTCCACGGCTGGCGCATCCGGCAATGGAACATGTTCCCGCGATCAGCCAGGCCGCAGCGAGAGTTGTTTTGTTCTTCATCGTTCGCTCCCCCCGTTGTTTTGCATCATGTCACCGAGGCTCATCTCTGCCGCCGGGGTCTCCAACCGTTCTGGCTCCCTTGAACCGCTCGGCGTGTAGGGCACAGCTCGATGCGGTGCCGGTGCAGGCCTTGGGCAACAGCGATCGGTAGGGCCAATTTCACCGATCATGAATTGCTCTGGACAGCCGCGTTCCGCTCGTTTCTGACGGGCATAGTCGGTCCGTACCGAAGATCGATGATCTTTCGACCGGCGGCTTTCCAAGCGATTTGCTAGGTAGAACTCGATGTCGCTGGGCTCATGAACGTCGCTACCCGGAAGCGCCGGAGCGTCGCAAGCGTCGACCGGCGCGACCAAGTGGGGCGTGACCAGAATGACGAGTTCTTGTTCGCCGCTGCTGCTGCGATTGACGCCGCCGGTCGCGCCGATGATTGGTAAATCGCCCCAAAAGGGAATGCGATCGGTACTGGCTCCGTAATTCGTTTGCAACAGTCCCGCTACCGCGATCGTTTGGCCACTACGAAGTTGCACCGTGGTCGAAAAATTCCGACTGTTCAGACCCGACACCTGCGTTCCGCCACCCCCCCCCCCGATGCTGGTACCCAATGATTCATCGCGGGTGCTGACTTCAGCGTTCATTTGCAGCCGGATGACGTCTCGATCCTGAATGAACGGGGTGAACTGCAACTGCACACCGAAGGGGACGAACGA
>CAYNVI010000521.1:0-3676 GCA_964400585.1 uncultured Pirellulaceae bacterium
CGATTCCCGCAGCTTCCCGAGGTTTTCGCTGAACAGGTCGACGTAGAGGGCCCCGCCGACCATCCGTTCCGATTCGATCCAACCGCGATCGTGCAGCCGCCGGGCGTCGATCTTTTGCAGCGCGGGGGGGCGTTCGGCGGTGGCCCGCGCGGCGGTGACCAAGATTTGCTCGAGGTGATAAAACAGGTCGTAGCGGGTCCCATACAGGTCGAACAGCAGGGCAAACAGCTGCGGCCAATGCTTGGCCAGCCGTTCATCGAAACCCCGGACTACCGACGGATCGACCGCGCATTCTTCCCACAGCGGGTCGAGGCGTGGGCGGAGGCGACGCAGCGTTAGCTCAGCTTCATAGCGCAGACCATCTTGGGCGGGAGGCTCAATCAATCCAATCATTCGGAATCGTGATGTGGCTCAAGAATTGGTAGTATTCGATACCCTCTAAAATACCCCGCGCGTGTGGCTGTTCGGCGAAGTAAATGCGGGGCAACTTGCGGAGTTTTTCCAGCTCAGCACTGTGGTTCGCTACAACCACTCCAAGTGTTCGCCCCTTCAACATCCCTTCATCGTTGCCCGAATCGCCTGCCACCAGGATCTGCTCGGGGGGGAAGCCCCACCGATAAGCGAGGTGCCGGATCGACATTTCGTTGCCGGCCCGCACGGGGATCACATCGAGGTATTGGCCCAGGGAAAAGACCAATTTGACCCGCAACCCCGCCTCCCGCAGCATCCGCTTGAGGGCGGAGACCTTGGGGGCGACGTCGGTATCGATGCCGTAGCTAATCTTAAACTCGGTCTGCTGCGTTTCTTCCTGCAAGAAAAGCCCGTCGACCTGACCGAGCAATTCGCGGACTTCTTCGGGTTTCCAGTGGAAGGCGATCTGTTTGCGCCATTTTTTGTCCGGCGTCAAGTTGTCGCCGTAGTGGAGGGCGGTCCCGACCGAGGTGGCGAAGAGGTCGGGCATCGGCAGGTGGAGCTCTTCCACCAGGCGTTTGGCGTCGCTGAGGCTGCGGCCGGTGGCGATCCCAAAACCGACGTGGGTCGCCTCGTGCCGGAGCATTTCCACGAATCGCTGCAGCCCCTCATCGTCGCCCGTTAGCGTATTGTCGAGGTCGGTGATGATCAAGCGATCGAAGTCGGGCAGACGCCGTGGCTTGCGTTCCGTCGTCAGCACCGGGGCGGCGGCGCGGGCGAGGATCTCCCCGGCATCCCGCATGTAACGTTTGGCATGCGTGCTCCAAGAGTAATGCTCGGTCGCTCCCGCGATCCCGTGTTCCGCCCAGTGCTTCCATTGGTCGGGTTCGGTGAGCACCCGGAGCAAGGCATGTTCGATCGATTCGTCATCAAACGGATCGATCAGCAGCCCATTCTGACAGTTGGCGATGATGTCCCGTGGCCCGCCGTCGTTGGTGGCGACGATCGGCAGCCCGCTGGCAGCCGCTTCCAGCAGCGTCAGGCCGAACGGCTCGGTGAGCGCCGGATTGACAAACACCCCCTGGCTGGCGGCGGCCAACCGGTACAGGTCGTAGACGTCTTGCGCGGCGTGATGCTTGGGGTACGCGACCTTGCCGTAGAGATCGTAGACGTCGATCAGCGTCAACACCTTCATCAGCTCGCGGCGCTGCGAAGCGGGTAGTTCCCGGACGTCGTCGCGGTTGCCCATCACCAGCACCAGGTTGGCGCGTTCCTGCAATTCCTGGCTGTTGCCAAAGACCCGGACCAACGCGCCCAGGTTCTTCCGCTCGTCCGGGCGAGCCATCGCCAGGATCATCGGCTTGTCGGCTTGCTCCAGAAACGGTTTGAGCTTCTCGGCGATCGGCGGCTCGCCATCATCGGGATGGGGCGGCCGAAACGATTCCAGGTTAACCCCCGGGGGGATCACTTCCATCCGCTCGGGGACGTAATGGTGATACAGCTCGTACTGTTGCTCGACCTCTTGCGAGGTGCTGGCGACCACCAAGGAGGCGGTTTCCAGGGCGACCTCTTCGGCCTCCACCCGCGTGGTGAACTTGTAGTTCTGCTCCAGATCGGACGGACTGGTCTCGTTCCCCTTGATCAGTCGCTGCTGTTTGACGCGGCCCAGCGAATGGCCGGTGAAGACGTAGGGGATCCCCAGCAGCCGAGCCAACTGGGCGCCGGCCAAGCCTGCGTCCGCATAGTGCCCGTGGAGCAGATCGGGCAGTCCCACGCGGCGAAAATGGGCGATCGCCTGATCGACGAAGATATCGATGTAGGGCCACAGCGCTTCCTTGCGAAGGTACCGCTTCGGGCCAAAAGGAAGACGCACGATCTTGGCGTTCCCTTCGATCGGCTCTTCCAATTGCGAGTAGGCGGAATCGACGCGGTCATCGATCACTTGTCGCGTGATCAACTCCACATCGGCCACGTTCGGCTGCTTTTGAAGTTCGGCCGCCAGCTCCAGCACGTACTTGACTTGCCCGCCCGTATCCGCATCCCTTCCCAGCTCCGGGTCGTGAGCTCGAATCAAGCCGTGCAGGCTGATCAGGGCGATGCGATATCCTTCGGACTGCGATTCTGATGAACTCATTCTGCCTGTCGGGGATGATCGAACCAAGGAACGAGCAACTGCTCGGGGACCAAACGAAGCACGCACCAAACGGATCGATGGGGGGCGGCCGGGTCCGCCAGAAGGAGCGGCTCCCTGCCGGGGAACGCGAGCGGCCGACGGAGGGGGCGCGGGGTCGCGAGCGGGCGTCTCGATCTTGTCGGATGGTGGCCAATCGGTGTTTCACCGCATGATCGTAGCAAATCGTGAACCAAACCGAGTGGGGTGATCGGCATCGGCGGGCGGGTGCCCCGCTGGTCGGGCGGCGACGGTTGGTTTGTAATGAAAAAAGGAAACTGTCCGATTTTGCATCAGAGAAAGAACGACCATGAATCCATCCGATGCCGAGGAACCGGTGCTCGAAGCCGCCCCGGCGGCCGACCGGCCGATCCTGGCAAGCGATCTCGATGGCACCCTGATCCCGCTCGATGGCCGACCGGAAAACCGGCGGGCCCTCCAGCGGTTGGTCACCGCCCGCCTGCAGGATCGCTTTACCCTGGTGTTTGTCACCGGCCGGCATAAAGCGTCGATCTGTGAGGTGATCTGCGAACACCATCTGCCCTTGCCCGATTGGGTGATCAGCGACGTCGGGACGACGATCTATCGGGCGGAGACGCCCTTTCGCCTCGTGCCCGTTGATGCTTACCAGGCTCATTTGGCGGAGCTGACCGGCGGCCGTTCGATCGAGTCGCTGGATGACCTGGTGCTGGACTTCGAGAGCACGCGGGTGCAGGAGGCGGAGAAGCAGGGGCCGTTCAAGCGGAGCTATTATGCCGATGCCGAGGCGGTCCCCCGCATCGCCGCGGGGATCGGTGACCGCTTGGCCACGGAGGGGCTGCCCTACACCGTGATCGACAGCGTCGATCCCTTCAACGGAGACGGCCTGATCGACCTGTTGCCGCAGGACGTTTCCAAGGCGTACGCCCTGCAGTGGTGGAGCGACCACATCGACCGGCCTCGCGAAGCGGTCGTCTTCGCGGGCGACTCGGGCAACGACCTGGCCGACGGCACCGTCGTCTATCGTGCGATCGTCGTCGTCAATACCGACCGCCAGGTCGCCGCCGAAGCGGCCGCCGCCCATCGTCAGCACGGCTGGGAGGGTCGGTTGCTGTT
>CAYNVI010000522.1:0-3652 GCA_964400585.1 uncultured Pirellulaceae bacterium
GCAGCGGGCCGATCGCGACCGCGCGGTGCCGTTGTTCCGCATCGGCGGAATCGTCGGCGATACGCAGCAGGCGGTTCGGGAAGCGACCTTGCTCCGCGACCTCGGCTACCACGCCGGGCTGCTTTCTTTGGCCGCGTTTCCCCAAGCCGACGACGCCACTTTGATCGCCCATTGCCGCGCGGTGGCCGAGGTGATCCCGCTGATCGGCTTCTACCTGCAACCGGCCGTCGGAGGTCGCATCTTGTCGTACGCGTTCTGGCGGCGGTTCGCCGAACTGCCGCAAGCCGTGGCGATCAAGATCGCCCCCTTCAATCGCTACCAGACCCTCGACGTGGTGCGGGCCGTCGTCGATGCGGGACGCGACGACCTGGCCCTCTACACCGGCAACGACGACAACATCGTGCTCGATCTGCTGACCCCCTACGTCTTCCCGCGCGACGGCCGGCCGATCGCACGCCGGATCGTCGGAGGCTTGTTGGGACACTGGTCGGTTTGGACCCATGAGGCGGTCAAACTGCTTGAATCCTGCCGGCAACTGCGAGAGGCGGGAGCACCGATCGACGCCAACTGGCTGCGCCGCAGCATCGCAGTTACCGACGCCAACGCCGCGTTCTTCGATGCCGCCAATCAGTATCAAGGCGTGATCGCAGGACTGCACGAGATCCTCCGGCGGCAGGGCTTGCTCGAGCGGATCGATTGCCTCGATCCGGCTGAGGGACTGGGACCGGGCCAGCGGGAGGCGATCGAGCGCGTCTACCGGGCCTATCCGCACCTCCACGACGATGCCTTCGTGGCCGAACACCGGGACCGCTGGCTGAGTGGATAGCAGGAAAATTTCCCCTGCCGCTGAGAATCGCTATACTGGAAAGTCTTCCCCCTTCGGTCTCTGACGGCGAGATCGCCCGCACCGAACGCTATCCCACCGGTATCGCTGATGCCCCGCTTGCTCTCTTCTTTCGCGACGATGGCGGCCGTCCGCGCTGTCGTGTGGGCCGCCGGTCTGCTCCCAGCCGCCCTGCCGACTGCTGCCCGCGCGGCGGACACCGTCGATTACAGGCAAGATGTGAAGCCGATCCTGCAGGAAAAGTGCTATTCCTGTCACGGGGCCTTGAAGCAGGAGGCCGGTTTACGTCTTGAAACCCGGGCCCTGATGGTCGACGAAGGGGGTGTCGTGGTTCCGGGGGAACCCGCGGAGAGTTACTTACTGGAAAGGATCGTGGCCGAAGGCGGGGAGCGGATGCCGCCACCCGACGAAGGGGCCGCCCTGTTGCCCGACGAAATCGAGATCCTCCGCCGCTGGATCGAAACCGGCGCGGCGGCTCCCGACGAAGCGGTGCCGGTCGACCCCGGCGATCACTGGGCCTTTCGCCCAATCGTCCGGCCCGCGGTTCCTGAGATTCCGGTTCCCGAGAGGGCTGAAGGTCCGTCTCCTGCCGCCCCGCTGAAAGACGCGGCGCCGGCGGCCGGTTCCAATCCGATCGACGCCTTCCTGGCCACCCACCGCCGACAACAGGGGTTGCAGGCGCAACCGCTGGCCGCTCGTCCGCTGCAGATCCGCCGCCTCTACCTCGATCTGATCGGGCTGCCGCCTACCGTCGAACAACTGCAGGATGACCGTCCGTGGGAACAGATCGTCGATGAACTGCTAAGCAGCCAACGTCATGGGGAACGCTGGGCGCGTCACTGGATGGATGTGTGGCGTTACTCCGATTGGTATGGTCTCGGCAAACAACTCCGTTACAGCCAGAAGCATCTTTGGCATTGGCGCGATTGGATCATCGAATCCCTCAACGCCGACAAGGGCTACGACCGGATGATCCAGGAGATGCTAGCCGGTGACGAATTGGCCCCGCACGATCCCGATATCGTGCGGGCCACCGGTTTCCTGGCCCGTAACTATTACCTCTTCAATCGCACGACCTGGCTCGACAGTACGATCGAACATACGGGGAAAGCCTTCCTCGGGCTGACGATCAATTGCGCCAAGTGTCATGACCACAAATACGACCCGATCAGTCAGCTCGATTACTACCGTTTTCGCGCGATCTTCGAACCGCACCAGGTACGTTTGGATCCGGTCCCGGGGGAAACCGATCTGGAGCAGGACGGGTTGCCGCGGGTTTTTGACAATCATCTCGACGCAGAAACCTACCTGCACCTTCGCGGCGATCCCAAGAATCCCGACAAGGAACACGCGATCACGCCCGGTGTGCCCGCGATCCTGGCCTCCTTCGCGCCGCCGGTCGAGCCGGTGGAACTGCCGGTCCCCGCTTACGCGCCGGCTCTTCGCGAGCATGTTCAGCAAGACCAGTTGGCCGCTGCCCAGCGGCGGATCGATTCCGCCGAACAGGCGCTCGCCCAGGCCCGCGACGACTGGGCGGCGCAGCAGGCCGCCAGCCAAGTGCGGCCTCCGGCAACGGCGGCGCCCGCGGATCCGCCGTTCGTCGTGGAGGACGATTTCGACGAACCCCGCCCCGCGCTCTGGGAACTGGTCGGGAACGGCTGGGAATACCAGGACGGCGCCCTGCATCAGCGGCACGCGACGCGTGAAGATGAGCGGATCATCCTGCGGCCGACGCCCCCCCGAGACTTTGAACTGGCGTGCCGGTACACCACCACCGGGGGCACGACCTACAAATCGGTCACCTTCCGCTTCGATCACGCTTCTGACGACCAGTACGCGAACTTCGTCTATACCAGCGCGCATCGGCCAGGCCCCAAAGTGCAGGTGGCCTACACGCGGGAAGGACAATCGATCTATCCTCCCGCTGGCCGGGCGCCGCGACCGATCACCGTCGGCAAGACTTATACGCTGCGGTTTGCGGTCCGCGACACGTTGCTGAATGTCTGGCTGGACGATGAATTGGTGCTGGCGCACCAGCTGCCCAACCGCGGGGGCGAACGGCGGATCAGCCTGGCGGGCTTCGATGCCACCGTCGCCTTTGATTCGGTGGCGATTCGTAAACTCGCCGACGACCAAACCTTACAGCCGGCCACCGGCGGTCAGGCGATGCCGCCCGCTGGGGAACAAGCGGTGCGTCGTGCCGCAGCGGAGCTGGCCGTGGCCGAAGCCGACTATGCCAGTTTGCGAGATCGTCTCGCGGCGGACCAGGCAAAGTTCACGCAACGACTCGAGCCCGCTGCCTGGGAACCGCTCGGCCGTCAGGCGGCGCGTTCCGAAACGCTCGCTGCCCAACGAGCGGCCGAGCGGGATCGGCTGCTCGCGGGCGAAGATGCCAAGAAGCAGAAGGCGGCGGAGGCGGCGTTGGCCAAAGCCGAAACGCGTCTGCAAGCGATTGCGGCGGGCGAGCCGGTCGAATACCGATCGGTCAAAGTGACCCGCAAAGCATTGGAAACGCCCGCCGATACGGAGGCCGACTACCCGGCGACCTTCCCTTCGGCCAGCACAGGGCGACGGCTGGCGCTGGCCCGTTGGCTGACCTCCGCCGAGAATCCGCTCACCGCCCGCGTCGCGGTCAACCATGTTTGGTTGCGGCATTTCGGCGAGCCCCTTGTCGAATCGGTCTTCGATTTCGGCCGCCGCGCCGAACCTCCCCGCCACGCCGACCTGCTCGATTACCTGGCTGCCGAATTCATTGCCTCGGGCTGGAGCTTCAAGCACCTGCATCGCCTGATGGTCACCTCCCGGCTC
>CAYNVI010000523.1:0-3652 GCA_964400585.1 uncultured Pirellulaceae bacterium
ACGCTGCCGGGCGGGGCGCTGCGGAGATGGCTGCGGAGCAACCTGGCGATCTTGCCACCGCGACGGACCCAGAGGGCAAAAACCCGATCGGCCGTATCGAAGAGGGCGGCGTCGCGATCGGCGGCATGCTCGACGGTCAACCGTTCCCGGGGCACGCCAAACAGCTCGGCCGCCCGCTCCACCCAGGGTTGCGCCGCCGTCTCGTCGACGACCAACAAGCGGGCGTCTTCGCCGCGGGCCCGCAGCGCGGCGTGGCGGAGGAGCGCAAAGGCGCCGACGCGGCGTTCCGGAGCGCGCCCCCAACGCGAGGCAACAAGGCCATAGCGGGGAACCACCGTACGCAGCGCGGTCGTCCGTGCCGGCGGAACGACCGCCGCTCGGGAAGGCGGTCGCCCCTCACCCGGCAGTCGCCCGTCGGCGGGCGGGGGCGAAGCAGCCCCCGGGGATGCAGCAGGACCCGTTTCCATTCCGCTCTCCTCAGCTGGCACGCGATCCCGTTATCCTAATGCAGATTATGGCCCTCAGCGAATCCTCCGTGCGGCGGTCGCGTCCGGCCTTTCCGTTCGTGTGCTCCGCTGGTCCAGCCACCGACGCGCGGCCTTCGTCCCCTTCTATTGCAGTTAGCCAGCCAGTGAACTCGGAACCCCGCACCACGCTCCTGCGCTCGCAAACGCGTCGGCAACGCCCCACGACCCCTGGCGTTCGCCAGCAACTGTACGACGTCATCTTTGAGGCCGAAACCTTTGCCGGTCGGCTGTTCGACATCCTGTTGATGGCGGCCATCCTGGCGAGCGTCGTGATCGTCTCGATCGAAACCGTGCCCGCCTTTAGCCGCGATCCGCAAACGATGCGGATGTTATCGCTGTGGGAATGGTTCTTCACCGGTCTGTTCGCCGTCGAATACGCGTTACGGTTCTACTGCTCGCGACGTCCGCTCCGTTACAGCTTCAGTTTCTGGGGCGTGATCGACCTGCTCAGTTTTTTACCCACGCTGTTGATCGGTCTGGGGAGCGGCCAACGTTCTTTCGTCATCCTCCGTTCGATCCGCCTGTTACGGATCTTCCGGGTGCTCAAGCTGTGGCGGATGATGAGCGAAGCGGAGGCGCTCTCCAAAGCGGTCTGGCACGCCCGCGACAAGATCATCGTGTTTATCGGCGTCGTGTTGGTCGCGGTCACGATCAGCGGAACGCTGATGTACCACGTGGAAAACCGAACTCCGCTCGCTGACGAAACGCCTTCGAGTTTCACGTCGATTCCGCAAGCGATGTACTGGGCGATCGTCACGATGACGACGGTCGGCTACGGCGATATCGTCCCCACGACCACGGTCGGCAAATTCATCAGCGCGGGGCTGATCCTGCTCGGCTACAGCCTGATCATCGTCCCCTCGGGCTTTGTCATCGCCGAAGTTTCCGCCTCGCAGAACTTAGCGCGCGAGGGTGCCGGCGCGGTCCGCTGCCCGCGGTGCGCGCGGCAAGGCCATGCTGAAGACGCCAACTACTGCTGCCGCTGCGGGGAACGTCTGAAGGTTCCCTTACCGAGCCAAGCCTGACGCCATGGACAGCGGGTTCAAACGGTTTGCGCGAGCACCGCGTCGATCTTTTCACGGCCCGTCTTGGCAACCTGCAAAGCATCTTGCTGCCAGTACTCCGGGTTGAACAGTTCCAGCGAAAAGCAGCCGGAGAACCCGTTGGCTCGCAGTTGCCGGATCGTTTCGACCAACGGGCAGACGCCATCGCCCGGATAGACGCGGGCGGCATCGTTGATCGTTTCGCGAGGGGGATCCGCCGGGTAGTCGTTGATGTGGAAGACATGCATCCGGCTCGCTTCGATCATCGCCAGCCCGCTGAGATCCGAGCCCCCTTTGTAGATGTGATAAAAATCGGGCAAGACACAGGCGTCGGGGTGTCCCGCTTCCACCGCCACGTACGCCAACTCGCCCAGCCGGCTGATCGTCGGAGAGAATCCCCACAACTCCAACTGCGGGACGACGCCGGTCCGCTCGCCGACTTCCAGCAGCGCGCGATACCTTTCGGCGATCACTTGGAGATCCGCGATGGCCGTCTCCGGCTGATGGGCGCCGATCGGCGGGGCCGCGATCCGCCGGCCACCGATGGCGCGGACCAGTTCCATGTCCCGGCGGGCTTCCTCGAGCCCCGCTTGTCTCACCCGCGGGTCGTCCACGATCCAGCGGGCGAAGCCGATCGCACTCTCCACCGTCAGCCCCGCTTCGCGAATCTGCTGGGCGAGTTCGTCGAGTGAACCGCCCGCTTCCTGATAACCGCGCAGGTCACGAATCCAGGGCTCGATCGCGTCGTAACCTGCCTCCGCCGCCACCTGGACCTGCTCCGGCACCGAAAGTTTCTGGCCTCGAATCGTGCTGGTATTCAGCGCGACCCGCAGCTTTCCCTCGCCCCGCTCGGCTGACGGGAAGCCTGCGGACGACGCCTCGGGTGTCGGCTGCGGCGAAGCTGCGTGGCCCGCGCGACCGCCGGCCAGCAGACCGGCACCGGGGATGACCAAACCGAGTGAACTCATTTCCAGGAAAGCGCGGCGTCGCATGGGGGGGGCCAAACCGAAAGGGAAGGGAGGGGTGAGGAATGGCCCAGAAATCACCTCCCCGGCTCCCTCGCCGCTTTGCGGGGAGAGGGCAGGGTGCGGGTTTTCCAGAAGCCGCAGTGAGATCGGAACCATTGCCGAAGAGCGTGGCGATGAGGATTATAGTCGCTTTGCGGCCGCCTCGTTTCCCAGGTATGATCGTCGCTGCGGGGAGACCGTCTGGTGGTCGCCCCGCCTTCCCTTCCTTTCCCCCATCCCGCCTCGGATCCTGCCCATGAAACGTTCCCGAAAACCGCTCTTGCTCGTGCTTCCCCTGCTGCTGGTGGGAACGGCGATCACCGTCGGCTTGCAACGCTCGGCCTCCCCCGCGGCGGCCATGCGTCAGTACGCGACCGCCTTCCTCGAGACGCTCTCGGACGAGGAGCTCGCAGTCGCCCAACTGCCTTATGATTCGGCCAAACGCACCAACTGGCACTTCATTCCGAAACCGACCCGCAAAGGGATGGTGATGCGGGAAATGACCGCCGGCCAACGGACCGCAGCGCTGCGGCTGGTCCGCGCTTCGCTGAGCGAAGCGGGCTATGAAAAGGCGAGCCAAATCATGTTGCTGGAAGGGGTCCTGAGGGAGATGGAAGGCGCTGGCAGCGAAGAACGCCGCGATCCGCTGAAGTACTACGTCACGGTCTTCGGGGACCCGGCAAACGCGGGAGACGAATCACCTTGGGGCCTGAGCTTCGAAGGGCATCACTTGTCGCTGAACTTTGTCTGCGCTGGCGACGAGGTGGTCGATAGCACCCCGCAGTTCCTCGCGTCCAACCCGGCGACCATCATGAATCAGGTCTCCGGCCCGCTATCGAAGGGGACTCGCGTGTTGCGTCAGGAAGAGACGTTGGCCTTTGAACTGGTCGGGTCCCTCGATGACGCCCAAGAAAACCAAGCGGTGATCGCCGCCGAAGCTCCCGCCGAAATTCGCTTCGCCGGTGAAGCCCAACCCGAGCGGACCGAACCGGCGGGAATCGCCTACACGGCGCTGAAACCGGAGCAGCAGAAACGGCTGCAAGAATTGGTCACCGTCTACGCCAAGGTCGTTCCG
>CAYNVI010000524.1:0-3651 GCA_964400585.1 uncultured Pirellulaceae bacterium
CAGCCCCTCGTCGTTCCGCTTTGAGCGTCGCATCGACCCGCTGGGCGTCGACTGGGCCAGTCGCCGGGTCTGCCAGCTGATCGCCGAATGGGCCGGTGGCGAAGTCGCGCCCGAGCGGATCGACACGGCGCCGAAGATCCCGCCGCGCGCGCCGGTGCTGCTCCGCCACAGCCAGCTAACGCGGATCTTGGGGATCGAGATCCCCGCCGCGGAAATCGCCCGCATCCTGGGAAAATTGGGCTGCCAGGCCACCGCACCGACGGCGACCGGAACCCACTGGCAGCCCCCTTCCTGGCGGCACGACCTGGCCCGCGAAGCCGACTTGATCGAGGAGGTCGCGCGGATCCATGGCTACGATCGGATCCCCGAAGACAGCCCGGTGCCGGTCATCCCCAGCGCCCGACGTCCCTTCGACACGGCGATGGAAACCGTCCGCCATCTGCTGACCGCGGCGGGCGTCAGTGAAGCGATGACGCCCAGCGTGGTGACCGACGCGCTCGACGAAATGCTCAGTCCCTGGACCGACCGCGACGCCTTGACGACCGAAGCGTCGATGCTGGAAGGGGCCAAACGGCTGCGCCGCAGTCTGCTGCCCAGCCTGCTGCAAAGCCGCGCCAGCAACTGGTCGGCAGCGGGACGGCACGCCGACCTCTTTGAAATCGCCCACACCTACCTGCCGGGAAAACGCCCCGACGATTTGCCCGCTGAGCAGTACTCGATCGCGTGGGTCTGGGGAGAGGATTTTTTTGCCTCCAAAGGCCTGGTCGAAACGTTGCTGCGACGGCTGGGCATCTCCCAGCCCTGCGACGTGACGCCGGCATCGATCGCCGGCTGCGATCCGCAATTGGCGATCCGGTTGACACTAGGCGACCACTTGCTGGGCTATGTCGCGCGGCTCGATGAAGCGGTTCAACGCCGCTGGAAACTCCCTACCGAGGTCACCTGGGCCGAGCTTTCGATCCCGGTGCTGATGGAACGGGCGGCGCTCGTTCCGCAGTTCACTCCCGTCAGTCCGTTCCCTTCGATCGACCGTGACCTGAACTTCGTCGTCGATGAAGCGGTCCCTTGGACCACGCTGGAACATGTCGTGCGGCAGGCGGTGGGAAGCGAACTGACCGCGGTCCGTTACCGCGAGACCTACCGCGACCCGGCCAAGGATGGAGAAAACCGCAAGCGGATCTTGCTGAACATCGCCCTGCAGAAACCCGACGCGACGCTCACCGGCGAGGAGGCCGATCGCCTGGTTGCCGCCATCGTGCGGGACTGCGAAACGAAACTGAATGCCACCCTGCTCGCCTAGCGGGACAGCGCCACGTGTCGACCCGAATACCGGGCGGCTTGTGCCGCTCCGCTAACAACAATGTCTGAAACACCGGGCAGCTTGCGCTGCTCCGTAAAAAACTCTTTGCCCCCAACTTCCCTGACGCGCATGTCCCCCAGCAATCTCGACGCGCATTTCGATCCGCCTGAAGACGTGCGGTCGGTCCTGACGCGAGCGGAAGGTCCCACCGGCAAGCTTCCCTTGACCGACGAAATGCTGCAGCAGTGGAGCAGCGGCGACCTGTTCGGCCTGACGCAAAACGCGGGGATGGGCTGGGACCCCCGCCGCGTGCTCGGCGAACAGTATCTGCTGCTGAGCACGCAGGGAGGGATGCGGGCCGAAGACGGCAGCCCGATCGCGCTCGGTTATCACACCGGCCACTGGGAGGTCGGGCTGTTGGTCAAAGCGGCCGCGGAGGTGATCAGCGGCGCCGGCGGGGTCCCCTTCGCCGCCTACGTCAGCGATCCCTGCGACGGACGGACGCAAGGGACGCGCGGGATGTTCGACAGCCTCCCCTACCGGAACGATGCGGCGATCACGATGCGGCGGCTGATCCGCTCGCTGCCGCGAGCCCAAGGCGTGCTGGGCGTGGCGACCTGCGACAAAGGACTGCCCGCCATGCTGTTGGCGATCTGCGGAACGCCGCAGTTGCCTTCGATCCTGGTCCCGGGAGGGGTCACCCTGCCGCCGGCGGTGGGAGAAGACGCCGGCAAGGTCCAGACGATCGGGGCCCGCTACGCCCACCAAGAGATCTCCTTGGAAGAAGCCGCCTTGGCGGGCTGCCGGGCCTGTGGCTCGCCGGGGGGCGGCTGTCAGTTCTTGGGGACCGCCGCCACGGCCCAAGCGGTCGCCGAAGCCCTCGGTTTGACGGTCCCCCACGCTGCCCTGGCCCCCAGCGGCCAGCCGGTTTGGCTCGATCTGGCACGCCAAAGCGCCGCGGTGCTGCAATCGCTGGCTCAAGCGGGGCGCACCATCGCCGATATCGTCACCGAGGATGCGATCCACAACGCGATGTTGATCCATGCCGCGATCGGCGGTTCGACCAACCTGCTGATCCATCTGCCGGCGATCGCCGCGGCCGCCGGGCTGCCCCGCCCCGATGCCGACGCCTTCGCCGCGATCAATGCCCAAGTCCGTCGCCTGGTCGATGTGTTGCCCAACGGCCCGGTCGGGCACCCGACGGTGCGGATGTACCTGGCCGGGGGCGTGCCCGAAGTCGCCTGGCATCTGCGCGAACTGGGCCTGCTGCGCGGTTCCGCCTTGACCGTCAGCGGCCTGACCTGGGACGAGATCCTCGATCGGTGGCGGGAAAGCCCGCGCCGCAAAGCGTTTCGCGAGCGGCTGCGGTCGGCCGATGGCATCGACCCCGACGATGTGATCATGCCGCCCGCCAAGGCACTCTCCGTCGGCTTGACCAGCACGGTCTGTTTCCCCAGAGGCAACCTCTGCCCCGAGGGCTCGGTGATCAAAGCGACCAGCATCGATCCTGCGGTCGTCGACGACGATGGCGTCTATCGCAAACGCGGACCGGCGAAGGTCTTCACCACCGAACGGGAAGCGATCGCGGCCGTCAAAGGGAAACACGAGCGGCAGGTCGTGCCCGGCGATGTGGTGGTGCTGATCGGTCGCGGCCCCCTGGGTTGCGGGATGGAAGAGACCTACCAGATCACTTCGGCCCTCAAGTACATCCCCGGCGGCCAGCAGATCGCCCTGCTGACCGACGCCCGCTTTTCGGGGGTCAGCACCGGCGCTTGTATCGGCCATATTGGCCCCGAAGCCCTCGCGGGCGGACCGATCGCCAAAGTTCGCGACGGCGATCAGGTGGAAATCTTGGTCGATCGCAATGACCTGCGGGGGTCGGTCAACCTGGTCGGGACGGCGGACGCCGAGCTGACGCCCGCGGAAGCGGACGAGCTGTTGAGGCAACGCGCGCCCCATCCGGAACTCCGCTGCGACGAGGGCGTTCCGGACGACACCCGGCTATGGGCTGCGTTGCAGGCGGTCGGCGGCGGCACCTGGGGGGGCTGCATCTACGATGTGGAAAAAATCCTGGAGACCTTAGCCGCCGGACAGGAGGCGCTGCGGGCGGCGGGGCACGGCTCGACCGATACCCTGGGAGCTTCCGCCTCGGACGGTTAGACTCCTGCCTGTCGACATGCGCCCCGCGTTCCCCCCCTTGAAGCGATCGACGGATGAAGCTGACCGGGCATGCCATCGTCCTGCTGGCCAAGCTGATGAGTGGATGCACGGTGCGCTGGGTCGATTGCCAACCCGACACCTGCCAACGCGTCTATTTCGCCAATCACACCAGCCACCTCGATGCGGTGGTG
>CAYNVI010000525.1:0-3640 GCA_964400585.1 uncultured Pirellulaceae bacterium
AGGAGAGCGCGGAGCGTAGCCAGGTGACGCGTCGCTCGGCGTCGATCGAATCGCTCAGCAAAGTCACCAACGCATCGCAACCGGCGACCCGGGACCGCAGTTCCGTGGGGGAGGGAGGCAGTTGTTGGGGCCAGACTTCGACGTCGGCGACCTCGGCCAGGCGGGACAATCCGATTTCGGGAATCCGCCGTGTAACAAACACCTTCGGTTTGCTGGCTGCGTTGCTCATCGTGTCCTTTCTCGGTAACGGGTGGGTCCTCGGCGTTTTCGCTCCGCCCGGCGATCCCAGCGGTTTTTACCGCGGGGAGAAGGACCTGCAAAATAGCGGCAAAGCAGGGGGTTCGCCATCGTGTTGATGAAAACCGAACTTCGGGCTTCGACCAGTCCTCCGAATCCGCCATAATGGACCGATGGGTGGGTGGTTCCAAGGCCGCGGTGCGTCTGCGGCTGCTCGGGATTGAGCGGCTCCCGTGGACGAGAGCGACCGACCGAGTTTCCATCCACCGACAACTTGGATTTTTTCTGCAACGGAGAGGGAACGATGCGACGAATGCTTCCGGGGCTGCTCCCCGCTAACGGTGCTGTCAGCGACCGCAGGATGTCGAGCCGCACGCCCGGCGTGCTGAGCGGCCGGAGCCTCCTGCTGGGCTGCTTGCTGGGGTTCGTCCTCGCCCCCGGGGTTGGCTTCGCGGACGGCGAGGGGCAGGCCGACCTCGATCAAGCGACGGTCGCCCGGATCGATGCGGAAACGGCAGCTGATCTGGAAAACGTCGCGGCCCTGCTCGAATCCGCCCTCGCCAAAGGGCTCGACGATGAAAACGCGTCGTTTGCCAAAAAGATGTTGGGAGCGGTTTCGTTGCAGCAAGGCAAGGCCGTCGCACAGCAGTTGTTGCAGCGTCGCGGGCGGGGCCTGCAGCAACTTCGTCAAGAAGCGGTCAAGCTGCTCGAAAAAGCGGTCAAGCACGACCCGACACTCGGGGAAGCGCATCTTTTGATGGCTCGGCTTTCGGCGTTGCCGGGGGGGGATCGCGAGCGGGCGATGAAGGCCGCGGCGGCCGCCATCGAGCAGCTCGATGAAGAGCCGCGGATGCAGGCCGAGGCCTACGTCCTGCGGGCGCTGCTGCAGGAAGAGAACGCGGAGAAACTAAAGGACTTGAACGCAGCGCTCGAGGCCGATCCCGAAAACGACGGGGCCTACCAGGCTCGGGCCTTGATTTACATGCAAGAGGGCAAGACCGAAAAAGCGGTCGACGATCTCCGCAAATTGATGGAACTCAATCCGACCAATACCGCGATCGCCCTGGAAACGGTGCGGGCCCTGCTCCGACTCGAACGGGTCGAGGAAGCCAAAGCGTTGCTCAGCGAGGCCCTCCAGCAGCGACCGACCGCCGAGCTCTATCGATTGCGTGCCGTGATCCTGCAGACCGAAGGCAAATCGGACGAAGCATTGTCCGATCTGTCGCGGGCCCTCTCTCTCAATTCGCAAGATTTCGCCTCGCTCCTGATGCGGGCGGAAATCCTGATGCAGAAAGGGGAGATGAAGGAGGCGAAGGCGGACGTCAAGAAAGCGTTAGCGATCGAGCCGGGAAGCGTGCAGGGGATTTTTATGCGGAGTCTGGTCGCCTCGGACGAAGGTCGCTTGGCCGATGCGATCAACGACATGCTGTTGCTGGTCAGTGAAGTTCCGGAAAACGTCGGCTTCGCCATGCAGTTGGCCAATCTCTATCAGTTGGATGAGCGTCCCCGGAAAGCGATCGAGGTGATCAGCGGCGTGATCGAACGCGAGCCCGAGAATTGGCGGGCGCTGCGGACCCGCGCCGATGCCCGCCTGAGCGTGGCGGAACATGCCAAGGCCGTGGAGGATTATGAAAAAGCACTCGCTGCCGAACCCGACGATCCGCAGGGAAAGTCAGGGGTTCTCAACAACCTCGCCTGGGTCTTGTCGACGTCCCCCGTCGAGGCTGTCCGCAATGGCGAGCGAGCCGTCGGATTGGCTGAGGAAGCTGCCGAGCTGACCGACTTTGCAGAGCCGCACATCCTCAGCACGCTGGCGGCGGCTCACGCTGAAGCGGGCGACTTTGAGAAAGCCCGCAAATGGGCTGGCAAAGCGGTGGAGCTGGGCAAGCAGCAGGACAACGAGCAGCTCGAACAACTCCAGCAAGAACTGGAGAGCTACAAGCAGGAGGAGCCTTGGCGAGAAAAGCAGGAGATCAAGGAGAATCAGGTCCCCATCCTGAGTCCCGACGAGATCATCGATACCTGATCCGGGACCACAGCGGTGCTGTGCCGAAGGCGGACCGAGGCGTAGGGCCGCGGCTGTGCTTCTGCCTCGTTCTTTCAACGCTTCGCCTCTTTTCTTTTCCACCCAGGAAGGGGGTGCTGGTTGCCGGAGCGGCCCCCGACGATCTACACTGATTTTCAAGCGGGTTCCCGCTTCGGTGTGAACCGCTTCTGTCGTCCAGGCGTCCTGGTTGGGGGAACGAGACGGGCTGGTTGTCGCGCCCGCTGCATCCCGAAGAGCCTGCATCCGGGAGAGGCTGATTCCCCCAACCGCCGTTCTGTTTGAACGAGTCCTGAGGCTTTTTCCCGGTGAATCAGGACGTCTGTTTTCGGTTGACCCTTTGAACCTTGATCACCCCGACCGAACATGCCATCCGAGCAAGACATTTACGAAGAACACGTCCTCGATCACTATGAAGATCCTTACCATCGGGGCGATTGCGAGCACGCCACGCATGCTGAAGAGGGAAACAATCCTCTGTGTGGCGACAAGGTTCGGATCGAATTAGAAATCGACGACGAGGGCAAGATCCGGCAAGCGTGGTTCGAGGGAGAAGGCTGTGTGATCAGCCAGTCGTCGACCTCGATGTTGATGGAACGCATCGAGGGGATGTCGCTCGATGAGCTCAAGTCGTTCTCTGCGGAGGAGATGTTGGGGCTTTTCGGACCGAAGCTGACTCCCAATCGGCAGAAGTGTTGTCTGCTCTCCTGGCGGGTCGTGCAAGCGGCCGTCCACGCGCCGGTCGATGGCGAAGGAGACGAGGGCGAGGCGGGGTCGACGCATTTTGGCGGCCCCAGCCTGGGCGAGGAAGCCTAGTGCCGCTCCGGACATCTGCGATGTGGCCGGCGGGCGGCTCGCTCCGGTCTCGCGCGATCCGATAGTTCGTGCTGTGCAAAGCCTTGCGGTTCGGCCCTCAAATCAATCGCTTCCCAGCCTATCCCTCCAACGCCTCGGATTCGCATGTCGACTACCGCATCTTTCACCCTCGATGCTGCCGACTTCCGTTCGGATTTCCCCATTTTGCAGCGGACCGCCAACAGCGGAGCACCGCTCTGCTTCCTCGACAACGCGGCCAGCACGCAGCGCCCTCGGCAAGTCATCGAAGCGATGACCGATCTCTACGAGAATCACTATGCCAATGTGCATCGAGGGATCCATACGCTCAGCGAGGCCGCGACCGACCGCTACGAGGCGGCACGGCGAACGACCGCAGCGTTCTTGAACGCGGGATCGGAACGCGAGATCGTCTTCACGTCCGGGACGACCGCCGCGATCAACACGGTGGCCCGTTCCTGGGGGGATGCCAACGTGGGGGCCGATGATGTGATTTTGTTGACGGTGATGGAGCATCATTCCAAC
>CAYNVI010000526.1:0-3622 GCA_964400585.1 uncultured Pirellulaceae bacterium
GCCCCGTTGATGATGAACTCACCGCCACCCATCATCACCGGCAGGTCTCCCAGGTAGACCTCTTCCTCCACCGGCTCCTCCCGCTCCAGACGGAGCCAAACCCGCAGCGGACGGCCGTACGTCAACCGCAACTGCCGGCACTCCGCGGGGGTGTAGCGGGGCTTGCCCAACTCGTACCGCAAGTACTGCAGATTGATATTGCCGTCGTAGCTGCTGACCGGAAAGATCTCGCTGAGCACGCCCTCCAGGCCGTAGGGGTCCCGCGCATCCTTGTCGGGCTCATCTTGCAGGAACGCGGCGTAGCTGACGGTCTGCAGGGCCGTCAGATCAGGGAGCGAAAACACCTCTTTTTTCGAACCGAAATGTCGGACAGTATCGGTTTCGAGACGACGTTGGGTCGTGGTAGCCATACGCGGGAACGCTCCTAGGGGCCGGGGCTGGGCAGGCCGGAGAGGGAGGGACGCAGCAGCACGCGAATCGGGCGCGCACCTTCAGCCAGAAAAGGGCCGAAAATCCGAAAAAGAGGCCTGACAGGCGACTCAAGTGCACAGGTAGCTGGGTGCATCAAGAGGTGGGGACGGGCGAGAACTGCGACGACGGGCCGAGAGTCACGCCATTACAATACCAAAAGCACCCGAGGCCGGTAACCCCGACCTCGGGCATTTTGCGCAAAATCTGCTGCCGATCCGCAGGCGCGTCGGCGACCGTGGCGCGACCCCAGGCGGACCCGCCGGATGCCGCCCACGCGACGGACAGGCTCGCGGGGAGCAACCCCGGCGATCAGGATGCAAACGCTGGGGCGAACTACTTGAGTTCGACCGACCCGCCTGCTTCCTCAACCTCGGCCTTGACCTTCTCGGCGTCTTCCTTGCTGACCCCTTCTTTGAGCGTCGCCGGGCAGCTTTCGACCATCTTCTTGGCGTCCATCAGCGAAGCGCCGGTCAGGTTCTTGACGACCTTGACGACGTTCAGCTTCTTGTCGCCAAAGCCGGTCAACACCACGTCGAATTCGGTCTGCTCAACAGCGGCGGCGGCTTCCTCGCCCCCACCACCGGCAGCCATTACCACGCCACCCCCGGCGGCCGGCTCGATGCCGTGGACATCCTTCAGGTAGTCGCTCAACTCCTTGGCCTGCTTGAGCGTCATTTCGGCGATCTTGTCGCCCAGTTCTTTCGCTTCAGCACTGAATTCGGCTACGGCGGTTTCTTCAGACATCGTTACGAGTCCCTCTACGAAAATGGCGGATGAATGGGAAAGGAGGCGTCCTCTACCCGCACTCGGGGCGGATTCCACCACCTGTTTCAACCTCCCTCAGGCCGCCCTCGCGATACTCTCTCGCGATTTCAACGGATGAGGTATGACGTTTCAGTTAGTTTCCATGAACAACAAACGGTGGGGCCCGCCGGCAAACGGCAACCCCCGGGATAAGCGTGCGAGCATCTCGCAGGCCCTCCCACTACTCTTCTTCGCCGACCTGCTTGATCTGGCTGGCCAACTGCTTTCCAGGGCCGAGCAAGGCAGCCGAAAGGTTCGCTCCGGGGGCCAGGATCTGGCCGACCAAGATCGAAACCTGCTCCTCGCGGCTCGGCCACTTGCTGACCGCCTTAAGCCCCTCGGCATCCAGCCGTTCACCATCCATGGCGCCGCTGGAAGCTTTGAATTCGCTGTACTTTCCATCATCCTTGTCGAACGCCACGACCTGTTTGACCAGGGCCACGAAATCGGACCCGCCAAAACAGAGGGCCTGCTGCCCCGAAGTCCCTTCGAAGACCGGGGCCAACGAGGTCCCTGCGGTCGCCCGCCGCGCCAAGGAATTCTTGACCACCAGCATCTCGATGCCCTGTTCGTGCAGGGCATCGCGGAGCTCCACCGTGGTATTGGCGTCCATCCCGATCGTCGTTACCGCCACCGCATCGGTGACACCTTCGAGGCGAGACTGGATGTCTCGCGTCACTAGATCTTTTACAAATTTACTCATCGTTTCATCATTCCGGCGTTGGATCGTTCCCCGACGTACATGTTCGCGAGACCTCAGCGTGCTGCGGTCGCGACTACGTACTCACTCGCACGCTGGGGCTCATCGTGCCGCAGATGGCGATGCCCCGCAGATACGCGCCTTTGACCGTCTGGGGCTTCAGCCCCACGATGAAGTCAATAAACGCCTGGATATTTTCCACGAGCTTCGCCTCGTCGAAGCTCATCTTGCCCACCATCGCGTGGACATTCCCTCCCTTGTCATTGCGAAACTCGACCTTCCCGGCCTTGTACTCACCCACCACCTTGGCAACGTCGGGCGTCACCGTCCCGGCCCGCGGACTGGGCATCAGACCACGGGGACCGAGGACACGCCCCAAGGGGCCGACCACTCCCATCATGTCCGGGGCGGCGATACAGACGTCGAAGTCGGTCCAGCCGTCTTTGATCTTCTTCGCCAAATCTTCCTGACCAACCTCGTCGGCACCCGCCTCTTCGGCCGCCGTGGCCGCGTCGCCTTTGGCGAAGACCACGATCCGCTGCGTTTTCCCGATCCCGTTGGGCAACACCATGCTACCGCGGATGATCTGGTCCGCCTGACTGGGATCGACGCCCAGACGAAGATGAACTTCGACCGTCTGGTCAAACTTCGGCTTATCAAACTTTTTGAGCGTTTCGACCGCTTGAGGCAAAGGCAGCGCTTCGGCGGGCCGCTTTGCCAAGGACGATCGATGCCGCTTGGAATGCTTTCCCATAACTCGGATTTTTCCTGCGTAGGGGTGGTTCAGCGAGGGCTCCGATCGGCTCGGCTCCGGCGTTTCCGGGCAACCCCGAACGCACCCTCTCCCACTGCACCCGACGACGCTTCGTCGGGCCTGCTATTTGAACGGTAACAACAACCAAGTCAACGGCAAACGTTGCCCTCGGCCTTTTTTTCTTCGCGAACTGGCCGGCGACTGCCACCAGCGAAACCCCGGGGATGCCGACAGGCGCCGAGCCCAACGAACGCCTCACCAAACTTGCGGACGAAGCTCGCCAGCGAAAGGAGCCATCGCGACGCTGACGGCAGGCGACTAACCTTCGACGTTGATGCCCATACTGCGGGCAGTCCCTTCGATCATCCGAACGGCATGATCGAGATCCCGCGCATTCAGATCGGCCATCTTCTTCTGGGCGATCTCTTCGCACTGGCTTCGCTGCACCGTCGCGACCTTATCGCGATTCGGCACCCCGGAACCCTTGGCGATGCCGGCGGCCTGCTTCAGCAGCGAAGCGGCCGGAGGACTCTTGGTCACGAACTCGAAACTGCGGTCGTTGTAGACCGTGACGATCACCGGGATCGGGGTCCCGGCATATTCCTTGGTGGCGTCATTGAACTGCTGGACAAACTGCCCCAGGTTCACACCAAACTTACCGAGCGACGTCCCGACCGGAGGTGCGGGTGTGGCTTGCCCCCCCGGAACCTGAAACTTCGCTTCGCCTGTTACTTGCTTAGCCATAATCTCTCACTGTCTCTCCAAAGCGGTCCGTAACGGAACCTCGGGTCAAGCGACCACCATCGTGGTCGCCACGGTCGACGGACCGGACCGGGTTCCTGCCGCAAAGGATGGGAACGGACGCAGGATTTTACGTGGAATCGCCAGCGGCG
>CAYNVI010000527.1:0-3615 GCA_964400585.1 uncultured Pirellulaceae bacterium
GCAAACGTTGGTCCGAGGCGTCGATGCGATGGGCGAGGCAGATTTCCCCCAGCAGCGCTTCGCTCGAATTCAGCTGCGGCGGAACCCGCCTCACGTAATGGTGGACCAAGAAGCCGGTGGTCACCGCAAACAAGGGAATCGCCGCGAAGACGAGGTACGTGAACCACTCGTAGGTGGCATCGACTTGCTGGAAGTGATGACCCAGGTCGTTGACGCGGCCCTGATCGACCATCAGCCAGGAGATCCAGGCGAGGGGCGATCCGAATCGCTCAGATATCATCGGCATCTCCTTGCCAACCCTGCAGGGCGGCCCAAGCGGCATCGCGGATCGATCCATCGGGTCCTGCCACGACCTCTTCCAATGCCTTGCGGCACTCGGGCAACCGCGATTGACCGAGCGCCTCGATCGCCGCCAGGCGGGCTTCCTGGTGGTCGTCCTGAGCGATCTTGATCAACCACGGCGACAGGCGGTCGACGATCTCGAACGCCTGCGCCGCCTCGATCGCTTGCATCCGACGCTGCAAGACGGGATGCCGCATCCGTTCCTGCACCCGTTCGACGGCCGCCGGGTCGGTCTGCATGACCACGCGGCCGATCTTTCGCTGCGTCCGCATCCGAAAGCAGCCCATCTGTTCCAGCACATTGTCGGCTTGCAGCGGGGCCAAGACCCGCTGGATGACCCGTTCCATGGCAGCGTCCTCCCGCTCCAGCAGCTGCAACAGCCGCATCAACAGGGCGGCGTTGGGTTGCAACGCCGGATGCTCCTCCGCCTCCTCGCGAGCCACGACGACCGCCGCCCGCAACAAGCGATCGACGTCCAGCGGCGGGACTTCGGCAAGTTCGTGCAGCAGCTTTCCTTTAACACGTTGCGGGGCCTCACCGAGCGCCGTGATCAGCATCTCCAGGACGCGGAAATCATCGTTGTCGGTAACCGCATACAGCAGCGCCAGCGAGACGCGGCGGAGGGGATTCAGATCATGGAGCAACGGCATTCCGCCAAGGCAACTGGCGGGCATCCCGATCGTGTTCAGGTTGGCCCGGACACTCGGCTGCAGCTCGCCGTCGATCGCGTCGAGCAAGGCAAGGCGGAAATCATTGCCCTCCCGCCGGGAGATCAGCCGGCGGATCGGCAACGGACAGCGCCGCTGGGTGACGGCGGCAGCGAGCAGCGCGACGACTTGCGGGTTTTCACTTTGGCCCAAGCGGTCCTGCACGATTCTCGCGACCTCGCTGTCGTCGCTGGCGATCGCCCGCAGTTGGCGATCACTCCAGCTGGAAGCGATCAGGAAGGCATCGACCAGCTCCGCGTTGCCATGGTTGTCGTAGCGCTGCAGGGTCTGTTCGAGCTGGCTGAGGATCGTCCCTCGCACGCTGGGGGAGGTCTCCTCCTGCCGGGCCGCGATCCCCAGAGGCGTGAGGATCGCCAGCAAGGCTGCCATCGCCTCTTGCCGGATCGTCGGGTCGGGGTGCGCTTCGGCCAGGCTGATCAGAGGAACCGCCAGCCGGTCGATCCGCAACTGGTGGGCGATCTGGATCGCCCGCCGCATCGCCTCCCGATCGCCCCGCAGGTCGTCGAGCATCGCGTCGATCAACCAGTCGCTTTCGCGGTCGAGCTTCTGGCGTTCTTCCGGGGTGAGGTTCTCCCACTGTTCGATCAAGCGGCGGCCGGCCGGGATCGAGCGGCGGGCGATGACCGCCTCGATGGCCCGCTGCCGTACCCAGGCGTTGCCGCTGCGGAGGGCCACATCGAGGACCACCACGACCGCTTCATTCTTGCTGGTCGCCAGCGTCTGATACGTCGTGTCGAGGCCGTTGTTCACGATCGTCCCATTGCCGCTCGAGGAAAAAGCGAACCACGCCCCGCTCGCGTCGCTGCGGTGATTCGTCCTCAAGTGAGCATCGTCCATAAGTCCTTGCTTGCTTCGCTCAACCGTGGCGTTTTCCGCAAGGAAACAGCTTGGCGAACCGCACAGGGCTCACAATCCCCCCCACCGTGAAAAGCCGATAATCAGATAACAGACGGCTCTACGCTGCATGCTCGCAACACCCGAATCTCGCGAAGCCCATATGTTGATGGGAACGATTTTTTCGAATGCGGGGCGAGTATCGGAACAGCCGGATCGGTCGGCGATTCTTGCCTGGATTGCGATAGCTTCCATCCGCATCGCTCACCAAAGGAAGGGAAAGAAACGCAGCGCCCCAGGCAAAATCGTTTGTGCCGAAACTTCGGCGTTCAGAGTCCATTGAATGGCTGCAGTTTCGGCAACCCCTTGCGAAATCAAACCTTGGGCAGCCGCTTCTTCGATCGCTATCCCGCCAGCTGTCGGGCCACCGGAGCTCAGAATCCCCCAAGCGGCAGCTCCGCCAGCCACTCCGCCGATGATTGCGAAGCTGCCCACGACAAAGTAATAGCTCCCATCCTTGGGCAGTGTGCTGGCGTGATGCCCTTGTGCTTGCCACGACGCAACGAACAGGCCATGGCCCAAAATCGCTCCGCCTGCGGCCCCGGTTGTGATCATCCCCGCCGTGACTAAAGTCTCGACCAGCGTTTGCTCGCCGGAGGGGTCCGTCATATTGACGGGGTCGCTCCAGGCGTACAGATACCGATTGCGACTCAGCGGTTGCTCAACCTCCCCGTCGTACTCATCCATCGAGAGGAAGCGTCCGATCGAAGGATCGTAGTAACGTGCCCTGAGGTAATCGAGTCCGGTTGCCTGCGAGCGGGGTTCGTTATTGAAGAGGCTCGACGCGAAGGTACCGCCGCTGAACTCAGCGATTTCTCCGAACGCATCGTAACTTACCGTTTGAACGACTGCCCCCGTTGCGTCCGTTACCACCCGAACCGACGCGTTGTTCCCTGTCAGAAAGATCTGATCGCCTGCATTTGTACTGGTCGAGATCTGATGGTGTCCATGGACGTGAATGTGCGTCGGGTTTCCGTCGGAACCGTATGCCGCGATCGGTACGCGGTACTCCCGATTCGCATCCACAAGATAACGGACTTCTTCTCCATCGCGGACAACGCCAACTCGCTCTCGCCGGGCATTGTAGGCGTAGGTCTCCTGCCACTGAACGTCACCACCTGTCGTCGCCGCTGCCCGAACCAGACGTTCCAAGCCATCCCACTCGTAAACGACGATCTGTCCGTCGCCTCGCACTTCACTTAGAGAACCCGCCAAATCATAGACATAATCAAACCGCACCCCATCCTCCTGCAACTCGACCATCCGGTCGTCTGCATCGTACGCGTACGTGGTCGTCCCTTCCCGCGAATCCTGCATTCGCACCCGATTCCCCTCGGCATCGTACGCGTATCGAATCGTGCGTAATTCGCTACCCGTCGCATCCGACCAGGCTTCGTGGGTCAGCAAGCCGCGACCGTCATACTGATACCGCACCTTCGCATCAAGTTCCTCACGCTGGATCACACGGCCCACCGGATCTCGCTGATGGCGGAAGTCAGTGATCATCGTCACGGCCAACGCGCACTTTAGGCAAAATGCAGGGACTGGGTCGACTTGCGCCAACGCTCGATTTCGAGGATGATCAGGCGCTCAGCAAACGATTGAAACTACCAAATGGCATCCCTTCTCACGATACGATCGGTCGTCTTCT
>CAYNVI010000528.1:0-3613 GCA_964400585.1 uncultured Pirellulaceae bacterium
CGGGGCCATCCCGCGGCCCGCCGCGCCCAGCAGCAAGCCGCTGACTTGCTGCAACAACTGGAACGCTCCCCCGAGCGGCTTCCCGAGATCGAGTGACGCTTGACCCGGAGGGCCACCACGGCGGGTCGGGCAGGCGGCCTTCAGCCAGCCAGCAGCTCGATCAATGCTCGGCAGAAATCGGGCAGGTCGTCGGGCCGCCGGCTGCTGATGTGATGGCCGTCGACGACCACCGCCTGGTCTTGATAGTGGGCGCCGGCGTTGACCAGGTCGTCGCGAATGCCGGGCGATCCGGTCACGGTGACGCCGCGGTAGACGTTGGCCGAGATCGGAATCCAGCCGCCGTGGCAGATCGCGGCGATCGGTTTGGCCGCCTCGTCGAATTGGCGGACCAGCTGCAGCACCGCCGGATCGCGACGGAGTTTGTCGGGCATGAAGCCACCGGGCACGACCAGGGCATCGAAGTCAGCGGCCTGCATGGCGGCGATCGCCGTGTCCGAGACGCAAGGGTAACCATGCTTGCCGGCGTAGGACGCGCCCGCTGCGGGGCCGGCCACCACCACGGTCGCGCCGGCTTCCTGCAGGCGGAGCTTCGGGTACCACAGTTCGAGGTCTTCGTAGATCTCGCCGGTCAGGATCAGCACGCGGCGGTCGGTCAGGGGCAGCGGTTGGTTCATGGCAAGAAACCTGGGGGCGTGCGGCTTCGAAGGGAGCATTTCGGCTGCTATTCTAGCGAGTCGGAGGGACCATGATGGAAGCGGACGCGGTAGCGGTCGAATTGACAGGGCCGGGACGCGGCGGCGTCGCGACGGTCGGCGTGCGCGGTAGCGATGCGCTCCGCGCCGTGCAGGCGTGCTTCCAGCCCGCCCGAGCCGAGCGGCCGATCGGTTTGGGAGAAGTCCGCTACGGCCAGTGGGAGGGCGGGCAGGGGCGAGGCGGCGCGACGGCCCCACCCCGGCGGGTGGGGGCGGGCGAAGCGGTCGTGGTGACCGCCGTCGACGAGCACACGGTGGAAGTCCACTGCCACGGAGGACGGGCCGCGGTGGCGGCGATCCTGGACGACCTGCGGACGGTCGGCGCCGCCCTCGGGACGTGGGATGATTGGCTGCGTGGCGAAGGCAAGCAGCGGCTGGAGGCCGAAGCCGAACAGCTGTTATGGCAAACCGTCACGCGGCGGACCGCAGCGATCGCCCAACAACAGGCAGACGGGGCGATGCGCCGCGCCGTCGAAACCGCCCTCGGCTGGCGCGAGACCACCGTCCCTTGGCCCGCGGCCCAGGCCGAACTCGATCGCTGGTTGGCCCGCTGGCCGATCGGGCAGCATCTCGTGCAGCCCTGGCAGGTCGTCCTGGCCGGCCCGCCCAATGTCGGCAAAAGCAGCTTGCTCAACGCCCTGCTGGGCTATCGCCGCGCGATCACCTTCGATACGCCCGGCACCACGCGCGACGTGGTTGCCGCCGAAACGGTCCTCGACGGTTGGCCGATCCGGTTGAGCGATACCGCGGGGATCCGTTTATCGCCCGACGGGATCGAGCGGCAGGGGATCGCGCGGGCCGAACAGATGATCGAGCAAGCCGATCTCGTCGTGTGGGTGGTCGACGCCCGCGAGACGCAGGCCTGGGCCGAATCCCCCGGCTGGCAAGCGGGCAAATCCCTGCTGGTCCGCAACAAAGCCGATCTTGCCGGGGGGGCAGGCCGAGGCGGCGGCCCGCAGGAGCTTTGGACCGTGGCGACCGAGCATGATGGGAACCCCGAAACCCGCGACCCGGGCATCGCTGCCCTGGCCCAGCGGATCGTCGCCCAACTGGTCGCAATGCCGCCCGAGCCGGGTGACCCGGTCCCGCTTTCGCGATGGCAAGGCGAGACGTTGCGAGCGGCCCGGGATGCCGGTTGCCTCGCCGCCGCGCAGCGGGTGTTGCGTGCTCTGATCGAGACTGGCATCCGGCGGGGCCGCCCGGCCTAAAAAAAGCAACCCCGCGGCGGCGAACCTCTTCGCAGACGGTGCCGTCCCGTCTATCGTGTGGCCAGTCTGCCGCCATGGCATCCCAGTTGCTCTGCTCAATGTGCCGGCTGGATCGCGCGTCTCCGACCGCCCCCCACTGGCGCGCCGCTCGCTGGCGTCTTTTGCTCCTCGTCCTGGTCCCTGCCTGCCGATCATGATCACCATTGTCGATTACCAGATGGGAAATCTTCGCAGCGTCCAGAAAGCGGTCGAGCGGGTCGGGCATGCCGCGCGGATCTCCTCGGATCCGGCCGAGATCGCCTCGGCGGAGAAGCTGATCTTGCCGGGGGTCGGCGGTTTTGGCGAAGCGATGGAAGAACTGCGGCGGCGGGACTTGATCGTGCCGATTCGTGATTTTGTGGCGACCGGCCGGCCGTTTTTGGGGATTTGCCTCGGCTTGCAGTTGTTGTTTGAAACCGGTTTCGAAGGCGGGACGCATCCGGGGTTGGGAATTTTGGAAGGCGAGGTCGTTCGCTTCGCTTGTCCGCCGCCCTTGAAGGTCCCACACATGGGCTGGAATCAGGTGCACGTGGTCCGCCGGCCGCCGATCCTGGAGGCGGCGGCCGAGGGCGATTATTTCTACTTCGTCCATTCCTATTACGTCGTCCCCGCCGACCCGCAGGTGATCGCCTTGGAAAGTGACCATGGCGGTCCCTTCTGTGCGATGGTTTGGCGCGAGCAGTTGTTTGCGACCCAGTTCCATCCCGAGAAGAGCCAGGGCAGCGGCTTGAAAATGTTGGCAGCCTTTGCCTCCCTTCCCCAGGCGACCAACGCATGAATCCCGCTTCCAGTTCGTCCCGCGCGGCCCCGACCGAGCAGGTGCTTGTCGCGGCCCGTCAGCGGCAACCGACGGCGGCCGCCGAAGCGGGACTTCGGATCCGCTTTGTCTGGGTGGGAGACCGCTACCAACAGTTGGTGGAGATCGGTCCGGCGGCCGCTCGACCGCGGCTCCAGACGGTCGCGGGGGACGCTTTACCCGATTGGCCCGACGATCCCCCGTTGCAACAATTATCGATCGAGCGTCTGGGGGACCGGACGGTGGCGTTGGGAGTCGGCTCGGCGGGGACGAGCCACTGGAGTGTTTCGATCGAAGCGATCGCCGGTCCGGTCCCGGCGTTCCAGTACGATCTCGCCTGCCGTTGTCTGGTCTCTCCCCACCAGCTGGGCTCGGCTTTCGAATGCCTCGATCGGGTCGATCCGGGGGCGTGTTCCGCCGCCCAAGGGGTTGCGGTGCAGGAGGTGGCCGGGGGGACGCTGCGGTTCGTCCCCCTCCCGGCGATCGGTGCTTGGGAGCCTGTTGTCGATCCGACGGGACATCGCCTCTCGCTGCTCGCTACCCTCGGCCCCGATCCGCAGCCCGCGACCTATCGCTGGGGATTCCGGCTGCAGTGGGAGCCGCCGACCGCGACTCCAGGCTGCTGAAAAGCTTGCCGTAGCAGGATCCGTCTTGCCCGCCGTTGTTCATCAGGCGAAGCCTTTTTTCGTCCCCCCTCCCCCAACCCGTTCGCGGGAAAACGTTGCCTTCAGGAAAAACGGGAAGTCGAACGGGTTGGGGGAGGGGGATAGGGGGAGGGGTTAAGCCGAGGCTCACTCGGCGTCACGATAATCGACCCA
>CAYNVI010000529.1:0-3598 GCA_964400585.1 uncultured Pirellulaceae bacterium
TTTTGACGTCGATCTGTGACTCGAAGTTCCATGAGTTGATCGGCGTGTCGTGACGGACGCTGCCCAGCACGTGCGTGGTGCCATTGCCACCACCGGTCCAACCCCAGGCGCCCCAATGTGCCAGCGGATAGCGGCTGTGCCGAGACGAAGTGTGATGCAGGTGCTCATCAAAGGCAGGGTCGAAATGGTACCGCTCTCCGAAAAGCAAGGTTTGACTGAGGCCATCGAGCACATCGCGCCACCGTGCCGGCGCCGCGTCAGCCGCTAAATGGGTCTGCCAGAAGGCGGGTTTCGAAAGCGGGCCCGTCATATAGAAGAGGCCATCGTCCTGCATGTCGGCATCGCGAAAATAGGTCGAATGAGTCCCCCCGTTGCCGACGTAGCTACTGATCGTGAACCAGCCCGTCGCGTAACCGGTGCGGTTGTAGTCAAGCTTGACCGGACCATCCGGTAGCTGATCGGCCGGACATCGGAAGATCGGGATGCGTGCTGCACTCGCCGCCCCGGCGGTCATGTCGCCGGCGTGATCGCGCGTGTTACTGACCGCCGCTGCCAAGGTCGTGTCGAAGTCCCACCGCTCGAAAAGGCCTGCCTGTTCCACGTAGGGGAGCAGGTAGGGGAAAAAGGTGGTGCCGAAGTAGCCCCGCGGTCGCCCTTGGCGGTGGGTCGTCAGTCCCGGTGGCAAAGCGAGCTGGGCGTCACTGAAATGATGGGTCGCCAGGCCGAGTTGCCGCAGATGATTCGAGCAACGGATCCGGCGGGCAGCGCCCCGCGCCGCTTGGATGGCGGGTAACAACAGCGCCAGCAGAACGCCGATCACCGTCAGAACCACCAACAGTTCGATCAAAGAAAATCCGCCGCGAGCTCGACCGCGCCCCCGGCCCGCCGCGCCTCCGCACGCTCGCGGCGCGCGGGATTCATGCCCTCTCATCGATTTGCCCCTCTTTCTACGGATTTGGAATCGTGAACGCTTTCACAGCCCGTCAGCGTCTGCCCCGCCGATCCTCGGTTCCCCGCTTGTCGCACCGCCCGAAACGCCACTGCCTCGCTCGCATAACCTCCGCGAGGAGGGTCTCCGAGTAGTTTATTGTGGGGGTTACTTGCTTCATGATACCGGCTTGCCGGGAAACGCAAGTTTTTTTTCGGGGGGCGGCTCGAATCGGCGGGGCCACGCTATCGGTTCGGCTGGTTGCATCGCCCTCGCTCCGCAAGCTTGCCGACGGGCGGAAGTGGCCTGCAACAGCCAGGCGGGCCGCCTCGGTTTGTTTTCTTCCGGCCTCTCGCTCCGCACCTTTTTTCTCGTGATATGATTCAACCGACGCGTCGCTGCTGGCTCGGCGGCCAAGCCCCGCCGGCTGCCAGCAGGGCAGCGCCGAGAACCGCCGATCCCCGAGTGGAGCGATCCATGTCCGTTGCTGCCGAATTTGTTGATCGCACCTGCTTGGTGACCGGAGGAGCGGGCTTCATCGGTTCGCACCTGGTGCACCGCTTGGTCCGTGCCGGGGCGAACGTCCGCGTGCTTGATAACCTCAGTACTGGATATCGCGAAAATCTGGAGGGAGTGGGCGGGACGATTCAGTTCGCCGAGGGCGATGCGGGCGAGGCGGCCACGGTGGCACCGCTGGTCAAAGGTTGCGACTATGTTTTTCATCTGGCGGCGATGGCGAGCGTGCCACGAAGTATGGCCGATCCCCTTCTCTGCCACGCCTACACGGCCACCTCCACCGTGAATCTGCTCACCGCCGCCGCCCAGCACGACGTCCGCCGTGTCGTCCTGGCTTCGACGAGCGCGGCCTATGGGGACGCACCCTTTGTGGCAAAACGGGAATCCGATCCTGCCGCGCCGCTTTCGGTCTACGCGGCTGCCAAGCTCGCTTCGGAGAACTATTGCCAAGCGTTCTATCGAGGGTTTGGGCTGGAGACCGCGGTCCTCCGCTACTTCAATGTCTTCGGACCCCGGCAGGATCCCCAAAGCGAATACAGCGCGGTGATTCCCCGTTTTGTCTCGATGATCCTCTCGGGCGAGCGGCCGATCATCTATGGCGACGGCCAGCAATCCCGCGACTTTGTCTATGTCGACAACGTGATCGATGCGAACTTGTTGGCCGCCACCGTTCCCGCCGCTGCGGGCGGAGTCTTCAACATCGGCTGCGGTGGCAGCACGACCCTGCTGGAGTTGCTCGCGACCCTCCGCGAGGTGCTGGGGCAAGAGATCACGCCGATCCATGAGCCTCCGCGGGCAGGCGATGTCCGCGATTCGCTGGCCGACATCACCGAGGCACGCCGCGTCCTGGGTTACCAGCCGTCGGTCAGCGTACCTGCAGGATTGGCCCAGAGCGTGGATTATTACCGTACCATCGCCCTCGCCTAACCGCTTCCTCTTCTGTCCCCTTTAGACGTCCCGCCATGCAAGTTCGAAAAGCGGTGATCACGGCCGCGGCTCCCCAACAGAATACGTTGCCGCTGCAACGGCTAGTCGATCGCGGCGGCCAGGAAAAGACCGCCTTGCAGTTGGTGATGGAGGAGACGCTGAGTGCCGGCATCGAAGAGGTCTGCGTCGTCATCCAACCCGGCGATGCCGCGGCCTACGAACAGGCGGCCGGTGGGCAAGTGGGGCAGTTGCAGTTTGTCGAACAAGCCGAACCTCGCGGCTATGGAGACGCCCTCTACCAAGCTCGTGAGTTCGTCGCCGACGAGCCCTTTTTGCATTTGGTGGGAGATCACCTCTATATCAGCCGGAATCGCCAACCCTGCGCGCAGCAGCTCGTCGAGGTGGCGACGGAGTTTGAGTGTCCGGTTTCGGCGGTGCAGGCGACGCGCGAACACAAGTTGCCGTTCTTCGGCGTCGTCAGCGGAACCAACGTGCCGCGACGGCCCAACCTGTACGAGGTCCAGCAGGTGCGGGAAAAACCGACACCGACGCAAGCCGAACAGGCGTTGCTAACGGCGGGGCTGCGCAGCGGCTACTACCTGTGCTTTTTTGGCATGCATGTGCTTACGCCGTTGGTGATGGAAGCGCTCGCCGAGTTGCTCGGAGCGGCCCAGGCGACGGCGACCGCTTCTTCGGATCAGCCGACCGATCGACCCGCCCCGACGCTTTCCGACGCCGTCGCCCTCGCCTGTCAGCGTGGCCGGTACCTGGCCACCCAGATCGCCGGCTCCCGATACAACCTCGGCGAAAAGTACGGTCTGCTCAATACGCAATTGGCATTGGCGCTCTCTGGCCGCGACCGGGATGAGATCCTCACCGAGCTGGTCGGCCTGTTGGCCGAGGGGCCGGCGGCGGGAGCGGCTACGTGAATGCTTCCGCAACCGAGACGAAGCCGAGCCGCTTGATCGAGGTCATTCGCAGCGGACAGGACGCGGTCCGCGATACGTCGCTCCAGGCGGTGTGTGCGGGCGAGGACATCGCCGGGTTGCTCCGACACGCCGCAGCCCTCGATACCTTCCGACGCGAGTCCGACAACCTCTACCATCGGGTTCGCGCGCTTTTTTTTCTGGCGGCGATTTATCGTTACCACCTCCCGCCGCGTCTCCCCACGGACAACACGGGACACGTGCCGCACGTTGGCTACGAACATTTATTGCATCGCCGTTA
>CAYNVI010000530.1:0-3598 GCA_964400585.1 uncultured Pirellulaceae bacterium
GCTCGCTGGCAAAACCGAATGCCGAGGTCGGGATCAGGTCCATGCCGCAGAGAGGGCATTGCCCCGGTTCATCGCGGAGGACCTGGGGGTGCATCGGGCTGATGTATTTGCCGGAGAGGGCCGGGTCGTAGACCAGGTCGGTGGCGATGGCCGGCACGGTGATCCGGGCGGTCGCGTAATCACCCGGCTTCAACTGACCGTCGAAGTTCAGCATCTCGACGCGAACCCGGACGGTGCGGCTTTGCGGGTTCACGGTCGGTGCGATGAAGGCGACGCGTCCCGTGAACACCTGGCCCGGCAGTGATTCGATCTCGGCTTCGACTTGCTGGCCAAAGCGGATGGTTGAGGCGTCGTCGGGAAACAGGTCCAGCATCAGCCAGACCGAAGAGAGGTCGGCGACGCGGTAGAGCGTTTCTCCTGTCTTGACGTAGTCGCCTTCCACCGCCGCTTTTTCGATCACCGTGCCGCCTTGGGGGGATTTGATTCGGATCCGGGAATCGGCCTCGCCCCTCCGCCGTAAGGCCTCGATCTGCTCCTCGGTCATCCCCAGCTCGCTCAGGTTTTCCTTGGCCATCACCGCCAGACGCGTCCCCCTGTCCGGCAAACCGGGACGCGGCTCGCGCTCCACGCTGGAGAGGAATTCGGCTTGAGCAGAATAGAGCTTGGGGCTGTAGATCAATGCCAGGTCGTCCCCTTGGGCGACTTCCACCCCGACATAGTTGGCAAATAGTTTTTCCAGCCGCCCATCGATGTAAGCCGAGATGGTCGACAGCTTGCTTTCGTCATAATCGATCGCCCCGATCGTGCGGAGGGTCCGCGAAACGTCACCCCATTCAGCCTCGGCCGTTTGGATGCCGACCAGCCGGCGGGCGGCGGGTTCGATCTCCACCGAGACCCCATCCCCTTGGCCAGCACCGGTGGCGGCGACCAATTCCATCCCGCAAACCGGACAGCGTCCCGGTTCGCTCGAAGGCGGCGTGCACATCATCGGACAGATGTAACGTTGAGCTCCTCCGCTGGCTCCCGTTTCGCTGCTCGATCCGGTCCATCCTCCCGCGGTGATCCAACCGGTTCGCTGCGCGATGCCGATCAGGACCAGCACGAGCACCAGCAGGCCGAGGACGGACGACGCTTGGATCGCCATCCGCGCCGCCCAGCTTCGCAGCGCCGCCTGAGGACGTACTTTCTCCGCTGCCGGCTCGGTTGCCACCGACGGGGGTGTCACGGCGGCCGCCGGGGCCGCCGCTTCGTCGTTTGGTTGGGAGGGTCGAGGGGCGTGCATGAGAAGACCTCACGGCAGAGTCGAGCGGGTGTAAACAGGGGGCGTTTCGAAATGTTTTCGCGCGCCTCCTCGGCCCTGGCAGGGAAGGAGGGGGGAACGGCTTTACCGCTAGCCGCCGGTTTGTCACGCAAAACCGGGCTAGCGACCCACCGCGCAGCAAAGGCGGCACTGTCCAGTGCAGGGCAAGGTTTTGCGAGCGCTCGTCGCCTTGACCGACGGCAAAGTCTGCCGAGCGGAGTGCAGGCGACGACGGTCAGGAACGTCTAGCCGGGCGCGTTAAAAGGGCGCGTCTTCAGGGGCGCGCGAACGTGCAACGACGGCTCCCAGACCACACCAACGCCGAACCGCGGGCGGGACCGGGCGCGTTAGAGACGCCAGATACAGAGCACAATCTGGGAATCGTGCGGCGTCGTGAAGAAGCGGGCTTGGCGGGGCAGGCCGTCGCTCCGCTGGCGAACGGTCGGGCCGGCGGCGGCCAGCGAGAGGGTGGCAACCGAACAGGTTTCCAAAACTTCCCGCAGCGTCCGCCCGGCGGTGTCCTGCGGGATCGGCGGGGGCTGTCCACAGGTGCAAGCCCAATCGCCTCGGATGTTCGCCGGCGAAAGGCCCACGTCCGCTGCCTCGCTGGATAGGTCATCGGTGCACAGCGAGCTCGCAGCGGGGGAGCCTGCCTCCCGCCGAGGGGCCGGCGAGGTCGCGGTTCCGCGCGACCCGCAGCAGCTCGCCGAGACGCCGCCCGACGATCCGCCGTGCGGCTGACAGCAGCCACACGATGGCAACGCGTTTGTCCTCTCGCAGCAACCGCAGCCGTCCTCCGACGCGAGTGACGACCCGCAACCAGCGGGCGTCCCGCAACGCCCCATCGACGCCAACGTCACCATCGGCTGGATCGTCAGGGCGACGATCAGCGTCAAGGCGAGCGTGGGGCGGGCGAAGGCCAAAGGGGTCACGATGCGGTTCCGGGAACAAGGGAGGCGGAATCAAGCCTCGATGGGGTATCGGAGATTTCGGCCGCAGTTTCAAGGGGGATTTTTGGCGGCAGCACGGGCCTCGCCCGCGAATGGCCCCTTCTTCCCATCAATGACCTTCGGGCCCGGCCTGCCGACGCGGACCTACCTGGATTGTAATCACCTCTGGCTGCGAGGCGCTGTCTGAAGACGAGTGAGCCTCGGCTTTACACCACCCCCCAACCCGTTTGCGGTAATGTTGTGCATGCCGGGATTGGACGGGCGTCTCGGCCGCTTCTAAAATACGTCGATTGCCCCGGCGGGCGACCTGTTGGCGGCTCCGCGGGGACACGGGCCCGCCGCCCTTGTTACTCACCATGATGTTCCCCTTGGAAGGATACTGCAGATGTTCAGCCGAATGGATCGACGTACGGCGTTGGCCGGTTCCTTGGCGACGCTGGCCGCGGGTGCGGCTTTCCCCCGAACGGCGTCGGCGGCGGCCCCGACTGACTTGCCGAAGGGGAGTGTCATCCTGTTCCAGGGCGATTCGATCACCGATGCCGGGCGGGCGCGCGATCGCGGGGGGGCGAATGACCCGCGGGGGTTGGGCAACGGCTATCCCTTTTTGATCGGGGCTGGTCTGCTCCGTGATCATGCCGGCGCCAACCTGCAGGTCCTCAACCGCGGCATCAGCGGGCACAAGGTTCCCGATTTGCGAGCGCGCTGGCAGGCCGATTGCATCGATCTGCAGCCGACGATGCTGAGCGTCTTGATCGGCGTCAACGACATCTGGCATAAGCTGGGCGGCCGTTACGACGGGTCGGTCACCGATTACGAAGAGGGGTTGGCCGCCTTGCTGCAAGAGACGCGTGCAGCGCTTCCCGAGACCCGTATCGTGCTGTGCGAGCCGTTCGTGCTTCGCTGCGGTGCGGTCGATGCACGTTGGTTCCCCGAGTTCGACCGGCGGCGGGAAGCCGCCGCTCGCGTGGCGAAGACGATGACGCTCGATTGGGTTCCCTTTCAGACGATGTTCGATCAAGCCGTCGAGCGGGCGGAACCCCAGGTGTGGGCGGCCGATGGAGTCCACCCAACGCTGGCTGGTCATGCCTTGATGGCCAAGACCTGGCGCGAGGTGGTAGGGGTCTGACCCCTGCGGCTGACCCCTGCGGCTGACCCCTGCGGTTGGCTGCCTGCCGCGATGGGGCTCCGGGCTAACGTCTCCGGCCCGTTCCTTTCCTCCTTGCTCGCCCCAGTCCCATGATTCCTGCGTCCCTCGCCCAGCAGATCGAAGCCGCCGGGCTGATCGCCGTGGTCGAGCTCGACGAGGCCGCGGCAGCGGTTCCCTTGGCCCGCGCGCTCTTGGCCGGTG
>CAYNVI010000531.1:0-3593 GCA_964400585.1 uncultured Pirellulaceae bacterium
CCTTCTCACGACTGAGGCGCACGGATGGCCAGCGCCTGCTGCTGCAAGCGTTGCGTTATGGCGATGATCTGCAGATGCCGCCCTCCGAGCCGTTGCCGAAACGGGTGGTCGATGATTTCGAACGCTGGATCGTGATGGGGGCACCAGACCCGCGGTCGGCCGATGCCGAGCAACTCAAACAGCTGGCCCAGCAGAAGTCGGCTGCCGAATTGTGGTCGCTGCAGCCGCCAGTCGCTCCCGAGGTTCCCTCGGTCGAAGAGACCGCCTGGCCGCGGACCGAGATCGATCGTTTCGTGCTGGCGCGTCTCGAACAGGCCGACCTGACCCCGGTCGCCGATGCCGATCCCGCGAAGTTGATCCGCCGGCTTTACTTCGATCTGATCGGGCTGCCGCCGGAGCCCGCTGTCGTCCGCGATTTTGCCGCGAACCCTTCCCCCGAAGCCTACAAAGTCGTGATCGATCGCTTGCTGCAATCGCCCCGCTTTGGGGAACGGTGGGGACGTCACTGGCTCGACCTGGCCCGCTACGCCGAATCAAGCGGGATGGAGTTCAACTTCACGTATCCTCACGCGTGGCCCTATCGCGACTACGTTATCGATGCCTTCAATCAAGACAAACCGTACGATCGCTTTATCACCGAACAACTGGCTGGCGACCTGCTCCCCAGCGAAGATTGGCAACAGCGCGACGCGCAGCGACTCGCCACCGGTTTTCTGGCTGTCGGTCCCAAACGGCACAACGCCGGGACGAAGACGTTCCGGATGGAGATGGTGGACGACCAGATCAAAGCGACCACGGAAGCCTTCCTCGGTTTGACCGTGGGTTGCGCCCGCTGCCATGACCATAAGTTTGATCCCATCCCGACCAAGGATTATTACTCGCTGGCCGGTATCTTTCTCAGCACGAAAACGCTGTTCGGGACCACCAAGATCAAATACAGCCGGCATCCGACCGAAAAGATCGCCTTCGGTCCCCAGGCGGCCGAACGACACGCGGCCTACCAAGCCCACCAGGCAAAACGGAAGAAGACCGAAGAGGAACTGAAAAAGCAGGAAGCGGCTCTGAAGAAGCTCCAGAAGGAACAGAAGAAAGAGCAAGCGGACAAAGAGCAAGCGAAGAAAGAGCCAGGGGACAAGGAGCAAACCGAGAAGCAGCAAAGGAAGCTCGAACAAACGGTCGCGGAACTGAAAACCAAGGTCAAGCAACTGAAGACCGCCGCACCGCAGCCTCCGCAGTACGGGATGGGGGCTGGAGAAGGCGAGCCGACCGACACCCACGTGGCGGTGGGCGGCGACCCCAACAATCGCGGCGATACCGTGCCGCGCGGTTTCCTCTCGGCGGTCGCGATCCCCGATCCCCCGGGGATCGATGAACAAGCGAGCGGACGCTTGCAATTGGCTCGCTGGATCACGCACCCCGAAAACCCGCTCACCGCACGCGTGATGGTCAATCGCGTCTGGCACCACTTGTTTGGTCGCGGCCTGGTCGCTTCGGTCAACAATTTCGGGATGCTGGGCGAACGCCCCAGCCACCCCGCCTTGCTCGACCATCTGGCGGTTCGCTTCCAGCAAGAAGGCTGGTCGATCAAGCAACTGATCCGCCAACTGGTCCGCAGTCGCGTCTACCAGTTGAGCAGCCGCAAAGAGGACGCGCGTTTTGCCCAAGATCCTGACAATGTCTTGCTGTGGCGGATGCGGCCGCGGCGTCTGGAGGTCGAACCGCTGCGGGATGCGATCCTCGCCGTCAGCGGGCGACTCGACCGCCGACGCCCCGCAGGTTCCAGCGTGACCCCGCTGGGACAGCAATTGGCCCGCGGCGTCTCCGCCGAAAAGCTCAATCCCAAGAATCACCATCGGACGGTCTACCTGCCGGTCGTCCGGCATTATGCAGCCGAGATGTTGCAGGAATTTGATTTTGCCGCCAGCAGCCTGGTGGTCGGCGACCGGGCCGAAACGACGACGTCCCAGCAAGCCCTCTTTTTCCTGAACAACGAATTCATCCTGGAACAAGCGACCGCCGCCGCCGAGCGTTTGCAGCGGGATGCCCCCGGTGATCCGGCGGGGCAGATTCGCTGGGCCTACCTGCGAACCGTCTCGCGGGCCCCGAGTGCCGCCGAGCAGCAACGTGCCGAAACGTTCCTGCGGCGAACCGGCGAGGCTTTAACCGCCACCGATCTCGACGAAGCCGGCCGGGAACAAACGGCCTTGGCCAGCTTTGTGCAGGCCTTATTCGGAAGCGCGGAATTCCGTTCCCTGCTGCACGCGCCGGGTCCCGCTGCAGCGACGTCTCCCGACGAAGCGGGCTCGCTCGCGGCCGCCCCCCCTTCCCGTTAGCTGCCGAACAGGAAGCCTTTCGCATGTCTCGCATCGATCAGGCTTTCCCCACGAATCACTTGCCTCCGAATCAAGGCGTAGACATCATGCTGACGCATTCCATCCAACCGCGCCGCAACATGCTGAAAAGTTTGGCCTGCGGTTTCGGCTACACGGCGTTTGCCAGCCTGGCCACCGAAGCGGCGCAAAAGTACCAACAACCGATGGCGATCCGCCCCGGCCATTTCCCGGCCAAGGCCAAGCGGGTCATCTTCTTGTTCATGCGCGGCGGGCCCTCGCAGATGGACACGTTCGATTACAAGCCGCAGCTCAACAAGCACGACGGCAAGTCGATCGGCAAGAAGGACACACTCTTCGGCTCGCCCTGGAAATTTCAACAGCGGGGCGAAAGCGGGCTGTGGATCTCCGACCTGTTTCCCCACTTGGCCGACTCTGCGGACGAGATGTGCGTGATCCGCAGCATGCAAACGGATAGCTCCGCCCATCCCTTGGCGATGCCCCAGATGCATACCGGCAGTTTCCAGTTCACCCGCCCGTCGATGGGCTCCTGGGTGTTGTACGGACTGGGAACCGAAAACCAGGACCTGCCGGGCTTTATCACGATCAATCCGAGCCGCGTCTTCGGCGGCCCCGCCAATTTCGGCAGCGCCTTCCTGCCTGCCGCCTACCAGGGTGCCCGGATCGGCTGGGAAGGGCGGTCGCTAAAGAGTGCCCGTTTTCGCAACGTCGGCAACACGGCGCTGCCGCGCCAGGTGCAACGCGAACAACTCGACTTGCTGCAGTCGATGAATGCGTCTTACGAAGAAGCCGCGGTCGAAGGCGTGATCGATTCGTTCGAACTCGGTGCCCGCATGCAGGATGTCGCCCCCCAGGTGATGGACCTCTCTTCGGAATCCGAACAGACGCTGAACATGTACGGCGTCGACGGCAAACGAACCGACAATTTCGGGCGGCAATGCCTGTTGGCGCGACGTTTCGCCGAAGCAGGCGTCCGCTTCATCGAACTGGGCCATGGCTCATGGGACCATCATCGCAACCTGAAATCAGGACTCGAACGCAACTGCCAGGAAATCGACCAACCGATCGCCGCCCTCCTCAAGGACCTCAAACAGCGCGGGCTCCTCGACGAAACGCTTGTCGTCTGGGGCGGCGAATTCGGACGCCTCCCGCAGGTGCAATACGAAACCGGGCGCGGCCATAACGCGGAGGGTTTCACCGTCTGGATGGCCGGCGGCGGAGCGCGCGGCGGCTATGCCCATG
>CAYNVI010000532.1:0-3592 GCA_964400585.1 uncultured Pirellulaceae bacterium
GTACTGCATCCGCAACCCGGCCCCCGAGAACCGGCCACGCTGCTATCCGGAAGTCGCGATGGGGGATGCGGTGATCGCCTTGGGGACGAACGTCGCGCTCGACAACGTCAAGAAAGGCAAGCCGGGCTTTCTGAAGTTCGAAGAAGAGTGGTTCGAACTCGACAACGATGCCACGCCCGATGGCAGCGACGTGGCCGGCGAAATGAAGTCGATCCTCGCCCAAAACGATTATTCTTAATCGCTTCGCGGGATCGCAGCCTGGCTTCGCGGATAGCCCTGCCTCTCGTATAGCCTTTGCCTCGCGCAGCCGGCCGAATGCTTCGGCCGGCTGTTTTTGCTGGCGGCGCGAGTTTTCGGTGGGGGGGCAGCGGATGGGGTGGGATTCGAACCCACGGTAGGCGCAAACCTACGGCAGTTTTCAAGACTGCTGCCTTCGACCACTCGGCCACCCATCCGGAGCGGCGCGACCTCGATGGCAGGCCGCCGCCGTCGAAATCACTCTACCAAACCGCGGCCGCGGCTGGAACCGAAGCGGAGCGGAAACCGTCGCGGGCCGCAGAGAAGGTGAGGGATCGGGGGTCCAGCGTGCGCAGCGCTCCCAGGGCCGTTCCGGCAAGGGACCCCTGACCTCTTCCCAGTCCGAAAACGGGATGTTGAGGCGGGACTAGGCGGCTTGCTCCAGCGAGGCGGCGGGGAAGGCGAAGGCCGGGGCTTCGGCAGGATCGCGGAGCCGTTCTTCCGCATTCAAGGAAGCTTCGATCCGTTGCCGGTATGCCTCCAGCGGTTCCCCCGCCTGCGGTTCGATCGGCTCGCAAAAATAGCCGTCGATCCGCGAGAACGGCTGGGGGATCTGCAGACGGTCCCAAGCGCGGGTGAAGATCCAGCGGCGGGAGGGAACCAGGATCAGATTCAGGACTACCGCATCCCCTTCCTGCGAGAGCTTGCCAATCCCTTTGTGCGCGCGGTTTCGTGGGCCCCGCGGTCCATCGACCGTCAGGCAAGCGGGCCGCCCCGTCTGCACGTGCGCGATCAGCGCGGCCAGCGCCTTCCGCCCCCCTTTGTCACGCCCGGCCTGCCGCGCGGAACCGCGAATCGGTACCAAGCGGTTCAATTTCAGCGTCGGGACCATCGCCTCGCCATCGGACGAGCGAGAAACCATCGCTCCGGTTCCAGGATCGCGGCAAAAGACCGCCATCAATTGATGCGCATGCAAGATCGAATAGACATAGCGTCGACCGGCGCGGCGGAGTTCCGGCCGCGGATCATTGTGCATCCGGATCCGACAGCTCGCCCGCAACAACCAAAATGCCAGAGCGAGCAACCACGCCAGCACCATCCTCATCATCGACCATCCTTCTGCAAGCGACTCGACAGACGACCCTCCGCGGCCGCGGAAGTGGCTTCTACCAAAGGTGGGGGGTGAAGTAAATTCCAGTCCCTCGCGCCGGCAGCCACGATCCTCCCGCCGGACCGAGCCCACCTCCTCAATCCCTTATCGGCAAAAAGCGGGGATGACTTGGGGCGCCCGGATTTGCGATGGTTCGCGGCAGCTATCCGCATCTGCTGCAAGGAGTCCGCTGGAACATGAACCGCCTCCGTCTTTTTCCTGGTGAGCGGGCGGCGGCGCTCGAGGCGACGCCAGCAGGGCGGTCGGCGGCAACCGCAGAAACCGTCGTCCTGATCCATGGCATGCTTTCTTCGCCGGCGAGCATGCGGTCGCTGGCGCGGGCGTTAACCGCCGCACGGTACCGCGTCCATAACTGGGGCTATCCCACGCTCCGCGTGTCGATCGCCGAACATGCGGATCGCTTGCAATGCCTGCTCCGCGAAGTGGCTGGCGGCCAGCCGGAGGCGGGACTCCATCTGGTGACCCACAGCATGGGCGGCATTATCGCGCGGGCGGCCATCCGCGAAGCGGCCGATTCCCGGGTCGCGCGGATGGTGATGCTGGCTCCGCCAAACCGAGGCTCGCACCTCACCAAATGGCCGCTGGGCCCCTTCGAGAAGTGCTTTCCGCCCCTGACCGAACTGGGGCTGGGGGCGGAGAGCCTCGTCAACCAACTCCCTCCGCCGCGGGGAACCGAAGTGGGGATCATCGCCGCGGCGCACGATGCGGTGGTTCGTCTGGAGAGCACTTGGCTGGAGGGAATGCGGGACCACCTGATCGTGGGAACCAATCACCGCCGGCTGCCCCGCCACGGCCAGGCGATCGCGGCGACGCTGCAGTTTTTGCGCGCTGGGCGTTTCGGGCTCGCGGCAGAGCCAGTCGGCCCGCAGCCCTTGGTGCAACCACCGCACGCCGCCGGCCCCGGCCCCGGACCCGGCCGCCGGCATGCGGCCTAGCGGGACCAGGCCCTTGGCCGATTGAAACCGCGACTTGCGCAGTGTTTTTACAGTGTTTTTACAGTGTTTTTACAGTGTTTTTACAGTGTTTTTACAGTGTTTTCCCTGGGATTCCCCGGCGATGCTGTCCACTTGGGGGGGGGGCGGTTTTGCCGCTCGCGCCCGAGTTGCCAGCCAACCGCTGGTGGCACGCGGTCCACGCAGCCCCCGTTGCAAAGGATCTTTACGCGTCCTTTGATATTGGTACAATGAAAGTCGGAGCGTCCACGCTCAACTCCCGCCTTTCCTACCACAGTTTCTGCCCTCAGGACGGAAGCTGTCCGGCCCCACCTAGCGATTTGGCTTTTATGTGCTCGCATATCGTTCGCTGCGCGGTCTTCTTGTGCAGTTTTTTCCCGCTGACCCTGCTGGCCGCCGATCCTGCCGCGGATAACGCGACGGCGAAGACGCCCTCGGATGGCCAAGAGGGTGCGGATTCGGCCAGCCAGCTCTCGCCTAGCCAACCCTGGAAAGCCACAGGATTGCCACTGGTGCAGGAGTTTTGTCTGGAATGTCACAACGATGCGTATCAGGAGGCCGAGGTCGACTTGGAAGGCTTCCCGACGACGGCGGAGATCGCGACCAACCAACAGCTCTGGCAGCGGGCTTTGGAGATGGTCCGCTTTGGAGCGATGCCACCGGAGGATTTTCAACAACCGTCGGTCAAGCAGCGGGACGCGTTGGTTGCCGCGATCGAGACGCAGCTCTTTTCGGCAGCGTGTGATCTCTCGCCCAAGCCGGGAAAGGTCACGGTGCGTCGGCTGAACGGAGCCGAGTACGACAATACGGTCAGCGATCTATTCGGGATACCGTTGAGCGTTTCGGAAGCGTTTCCCTCCGACGAAGTCGGGGCAGGATTCGACAACAACGGCGATGTCCTCTCGATCCCGCCGATGCTGTTTGAGAAGTACATGGACGCGGCGGAAAAGATTTCCCAGCAGGTGATCTATGACGACAGCCAATTCGAGCGGTTTTCGGGCGAACGGAGCGGTGACCAACTGATCGCCGAAGGGGACAGCTGGGTCGGCAGTTTTTACGGCCAATACCTGGCCCGCGAGGCGTTCCTGTGGACGGAAGTCGACGTGCCCCATGCAGGCCGCTACGACCTCCGTGTCCGCGGCGGGGCAGGGCAGCCGGACAGCGAAGTCCGCATCGGGCTGTTCGATGCGAGCGGGGTGCTGCAGGGGATTTGCAACTTTGAATTCAAAGG
>CAYNVI010000533.1:0-3572 GCA_964400585.1 uncultured Pirellulaceae bacterium
AACGCTTGGGGGTCGCCGGTCATCGCCGCGGCTTCCGAGAGGGCCAGGGCGGCCATGCCGTGGCTGTAGGTCCGGGCGAACGTCCCGGCTTCGCCGCCTAAGGACCCATCGGGAGCTTGTGACCGAATCAAATAGCTGAGCCCGGCGAAGACGGCGGGAGCGTGGGGGCCTTCCCGGTGCGTGCTGCCCGCTCCCAGCATCGCCAACAGGGCGAGCCCGGTCAGCCCGCTGGTCGCCTGCTTGCCCGCACCCTCGCGGCGTAAGCCCAGGGGGGCACGTTCCTGCCCCGCTCCGCTGGCGCGGGGGTTCCAGGAGCCATCGGTCCCCTGCGTTTCCGCCAGCCAACGCAACGCCTGGGCGACGGCAGCCTCGGTTTCCGCGTCCCCGCCCGTCCGCGCCAGGGCCGCCTGCTTGGCCGCGCCGTTACGCTGCGCAAAGTCGCTCGCTTGCTCGTTGATGACCGTTTGCGGCGAGGCCGATGTGGTCACCGTCGTCGCCGTGGCCGCCGGAACCGACGCGGGAGGCGAGGAAGGGTCGCTGGCCGGTCGGTCGAGCGCGGGGGAAGGGGCCGCGGCGACCGGAGCCTCCCCGGCCTTGGTCTCTTCCGGGAAGAGGAGGCTGCTGATCATCGCATCGAGCCCCGGATCGCGCGCTTCGGAGGCGGGTTCGGCGAGCGAGGTCGGTTCGGAGAGTTCGTCGAAATGGAGCGATTCGGCGATCGTGTCGGCGGGTGACGTGGCGGGCGGGGCCTCCGAGTCCGCGGCTTCATTGCCGCCCCCGGGTTCGCTCGGCTCGTCCGGCGACGTTTTGCTCGGTGCCGGTTCGCGCGGTGCCGTCTCGTCCGGCTTTGTTGCGTCCGGTGTTTCGTCGGGGGGCGGCTGGTCGAGTGGTGTTTCGGATGCGAGCCCGGAGCTGGGCAGCGGGAGCGGAGCGATCGGGGTGTTTCTCTCGGGAGCCGCGGCGGCGTCGAGCGGCAGTTCCGGATCGAACTGGCCGAGCGTCACGTCGGCCACCACCTCGGGGAGCTCGCCGTCACCTGACGGCATCCCGCCGCTCGGTTGAGGAGCCAGCGGAACCAGCAAGAACAGCAGCGCGTGCAGCGCGAGCGAAATGGTGACGCATGTGACCGCCGCGCCGACGCGTCGTCGACGCGTCCACCGCAACAGCCACCAGGTGGCCGTCAGCAGCGCAGCGGCCAACCCGGCGACCAGCCAGACCACCCAGGGCAAATCGCCCCAGGCGAGCGTCGACGGTGACAAAGCCATGACCATGCAGATCCTTTGCGCGGATCGAGAATCAACGCCGGACCGGGCGCACCGCGATCCCTAAGTTTTCGACGCCGCTGCTGCGACAAGCTTGCAGCACTTCGGCAAACCGCTGCAGCGAGCCGCTGCCGTCGCCGCGGACGGTCACGCGAAGGTCGGGATAATCGGCATGGGCCTGCGAAAGGGTCCCTTGCAAGTCGGCCAGGCTGACCGGCTGGGTATCCAAGGTGACTTCGCCCTCACGGGTCAGTTCGACAATCTTCTCATCGGGACCACGGACCATCGGTCGGACCGAACCGACGCCTGGCACGTCGACGGGAATGCGGCTTTCTTCTTCGCTGAATTTGGCACCCACCATGAAGAACACGACCAGCAGGAAGACGACGTCGATCATCGGCGTCAGATTCATCGTGGCTTCTTCGACGGGTCGGGGTCGCAGCGCCATCAGGCTATCGGGGGGTGAAGGGAAAGGAAGCACGGGAAAGCCGACGAACCGAGCCATCGGATCAGGCGGCTCGTTTGGATTTCCGTCCCGAGCGACTGTTGCCGCCTGCTTGTTGCAGGCCTTCGGCGCTGATCGAATCGATCACCTGTTGGCAGAGCCGATCGATATCGCCCAGGTAACGGTCGGCCCGGCTGGTGAAATAGATGTAGGCCAGGTACGCGGGGATCGCGACGGTAAGCCCTCCGGCGGTGGTCATCAAAGCGACACTGATCCCCGAAGCGAGCAGCTCGGGGCGGCCGACCGCTTGTTGACTGGCCATCGTCTCAAACGCCTGGATCATCCCCAGCACGGTTCCCAGCAGACCGAGCAGCGGGGCCACGTTGCTGATCGCATGGAACACCCGCAGGAAACGCCGCAAACTATCGGCGACGCGATCTCCGGCATCCATCACCGCTTGCTCGACTTCCAACACGGGCCGGCCCCAACGCTTGACCGCGGCATGAAAAACCTCGGCTACCGGACAGTCGAATTCGTCACAGATCGCGGCAGCTTCTTCGTAGCTCAGTTGACCATCCTCCATGCATTCGGTGAATCGCCGCACGAATGGCCGAGGGATCACTCGGCCTCGCCGCAGGGCGATCAACCGTTCCGCAGCTAGGGCGATCACGACCAGCGAACAGACGGCCAGCGGGATCATCAACAGCCCGCCTTGGGCGACGCGCTGGTACAGCCAGAGGATCCCAGCGGCTTCTTCCGCTTCGCCTGGCGCCGCGGTTTTCCCTCCCCCGCTGTCCTCCTTGGCAAGGGACGTTCCCGCCGTCGCGGGCGGGCTGCCGTCGCTGTAGCTCGCCGCCGGAATCATCATCCCCCCGGCGTTTGCATTTCCCCCGCCGGGACCCGCGGGTTGGGGAGCCTGGGCGGCCAGGGGGCTGCCGCCGGCGATGGCTAGCAGGATCCCCGCCAGCAGGAGCGATCCGCGGCGGCACGAAGCAGTCCAGGGCTCGGACAAGGAAGCAGCATAGGTTGGCATGAAACACTCAAGAACGAAGGCACGTAGCAGTGGCCGATCCAGAACGGACGCTTTTCTTATCCCCCTCAGCCTGCCCCCAGCCCGGCGGGGCGAGGGAGAGTCATCGGTCGCCCCGCGCTTAACGGAGCGTGGTCGAATCGCGCATCGAGGCCAACCGATCGCGGGCAACCGTCGCATGTTCACTGTCGGCGAAGCGTTGGAGCAATCCGCTATAGCACATCGAGGCTTCGCGCGGCCGCCCCAGTTTTTCGAAGGCCCTCCCCGCTTGCACCAAGGAGGCGGGAATCCATTGCTGCGAGGCCTCCATCGCCTCCACGCGGCGATAGGCATCGATCGCCTCGCGATACTGTTTCTGCATCAAAAACGTTTCGCCGATCAGCCATTGGGCGCGGCAGCGGACTTCGGCGTTGGCTTGCTCCCAGCGTACGATCCGTTCCAGCATCGCGCGGGATTCGTTCAATTTGGCTTGGCGGATCAACAGCTCGGCGGTCAAAATTTGAATGGTCGCTTGGTCGGCGGGGCGTCGAGCCGAGGCCTCGGCTGCCGCCAACCGCTGCTTGGCTGTGGGCACCGGATCGAAGGCGACGGAGAGTTCCGCGCGGCGGAGGAGGGCCGCGAAATCCTGCAGTTGATGGGTTTCAACCGTCGCGTCGTACCAGGCCTGAGCCTGACGATTTTGCCCGCTTTGCATCAAGGCTTCGGCGATCAAGCGGCTGCTGTCGGGGGTCAGTTGGGGAACCAGTGAAGCGGCCTTGTGGGCCTCCGAAGCCAAGGCCAGCATCGACCAGCGACCGGAGTCGGAATACGAAGCGTCCCAGTCGTCACCGCGGTC
>CAYNVI010000534.1:0-3567 GCA_964400585.1 uncultured Pirellulaceae bacterium
CGCCCGGAACTGCACGCCTTGGTATCGCGTTGGCAGAAAGCCACTGCCCCAGAGACGCGAAAAGAGGGCTTGCCCCGGTTTGGCTCCCACCGAGATCATCGTCACATAGGCGGGCAGGTTGTCGTTGGGACTTCCCAATCCGTAGCTGAGCCAGGCCCCCATGCTGGGACGTCCCAGTTGCTGCGTGCCCGTGTTGATGTAGGTCATCGCCGGATCATGGTTGATCGCTTCGGTATTCATCGTCCGAATGATCGTCATCTCATCGGCGATCGATGCCGTATGCGGCAGGACCTCGGCGTTGATCCAGGTCCCGCGTTCGCCGTGCTGGGAAAATTGGAACATCGGCGCGACGCAGGGGAACGACGCCTGACCACTGGACATCCCCGTTAACCGCTGTCCCCCGCGGACCGAATCGGGCAGCTCGGTGCCGTGCAACTGGCGCATCGCCGGCTTGTAATCGAACATGTCGATGTGGCTGGGACCGCCTGCCATGAACAGGTAGATCACGCGTTTGGCCCGGGGTGCGAAATGCGGCAAGCCGGGCAATCCCGGATTGGCCGCCGAGGCGGGTGCATTACTCGCTTTACTAGCTGCGGCTTGCGCGGACCGGTCACCCTGCAGCAACATGCCGAGCGCGGCGGCTCCCAGGCAACCCCGGCCGCGGGCCAACAGTTGCCGCCGGGTCATTTCCAGTTCGTATTGTTCGAAAGGGTTCATCAGCTGATTCTCGGGAAGAAAGGATCATTCGCGCGTCAGCGTCTCGTCCAAATTCAAAATGGCGCTGGCCACAATCGTCCACGCCGCCTGCGTCGCGGGAGGCAACTGCTCGTTGCGAGGCGATTCACCGATCGCCAGCAGCGATTCGGCCGCCTTGCTGTCGGCTTCGTAGCGTGCGCTCGCCGAGCGGAGGATGTCGGTCAGCACCGACAGTTCATCCTCGTCCGGCACACGAGCCGTCGCCAACCGAAAGCCGAACGCCAATCGCTCTTCGGCGGTCTGCCCGCCCTCGGCGAAGATCCGGGCGGCGAAGTGACGGGACGCTTCGATGAATTGGGTGTCATTGAGCACCACCAGGGCCTGCAACGGTGTATTGGTGCGGGCCCGCTGGACGGTACATTTTTCCCGCGTCGGGGCGTCGAAGATCTGCATCGACGGTGGCGGCGCCGACCGTTTCCAATAGGTGTAAAGGCTGCGGCGATACAGCCGCTCGCCATGGTCCTGGACAAACTTCGGGTTTCCGCCCAAACCGACCTCGGCCCATAAGCCCGCGGGCTGGTAGGGCTTGACGCCCGGACCGCCAAAATCATCGATCAGCAGCCCGCTGAGGGCCAGCGCGGTATCCCGAATGAACTCGCCCTGCAGGCGAAAACGGGGGCCGCGGGCGAGCCAGCGGTTGGCTGCATCGTCGCGGTAGGCTTCCGCGGGCGCCCGCGAAGACTGGCGATACGTTTGCGACATCACGATCTGCTTGATCATCCGTTTGATGTCCCAGCCGCTTTCCCGAAAATCGACAGCCAGCCAATCGAGCAATTCGGGATGCGTAGGAAAGCTGCCTTGCGCCCCAAAATCGCCGGGCGTGGCGACCAACCCCTGACCAAACAGCATCTGCCAGTAGCGGTTCACGGCGACCCTCGCCGTCAACGGATGATCGTCGCGGAACAGCCAGCGGGCCAGTCCCAGACGGTTTTTCGGGGCCTCGGCGCCCATCGGCGGAAGCGCCGACGGCGTACCGCTGGTGACCTTTTCCTCCGTGGGCGAATCGTAGGCACCCCGATTCAGCACAAACGTCTCGCGCGGCTTTTGCATGTCCCCCATGACCATCACGTTCGTCAGCGGTTTCCGCAGCTCCTGCAAGCGGGCCTGCAAGGAGGCGACCTGCTGCTGCAGTTTCTGGTAGGGCGGATGCTGCGTCGTCAGGAAATAGCGGCGGAGGGCCGTAACCTGTCCGTCGGTTCGCTTGGCCGGCTCGATCGCTAACAGCGAATCGATCGCCGACGCCTGGGCCACCGCTTGCACGGCCGCCGCATCAAGCTGTCGATCAAACAGCTGCAGCTGATCGACCGCACCTTTCAGACGCGACCCGGGTGTCCGGCTTCCGATCCGCAACGTCTTCTCGGTGCGGATGGTCTTGCTCAGCCCATCCCGTTCGATCGCCCAATCCCAGGGCTCGCCGTCGACATAGATCGTCAGCCCCGCCGCCTGGGAGGACCCGTCGTATGTCACGAAGACATGCTGCCACTGGTCCACCTCCAGACGTTTCTTCGTCGTCACCTTGACCGCGTTCTCGGGCCAACGGTTGATCAGATGAACCGAAACCGGCCCATCGCCGACCAGCATGTCGTAACCGCGGTGGGCGTTGGCATCGTCCATCCGTGCCAATAACGCCCCGACCGATCCTTTCTGCGGCTTGACCCAGCCTCCATAGGAAAAGGCATCGGATCGTTCGAAATCGCCCCGGTCTCCCAGGTCGACAAAGGTACTGCCATCCAGCTGCAGCGCCCAATCGCTGCGTGCTTCGACCCACGACGCGTTCCCTTCGACCTTGCCGGGCGACTCTCCCGAGGCAGTTTCCTGGACCACCCTTCCCTGCCCGGCGGTCAGCGGGACGTTGACCTGCAGTCCACCGGGCAGCTCGGTGGCTGGTTGCTCGGTCTCCTCGGACGCCTTCAACCATTCGGTGAAGGGTTCGGCAATGTTTGCCTGGATCGTCTGCAATTGCTGCTCGGCTTCCTTCAGTTCGGCCGCGACGATCGGCACTTGGGCTTCCTTAGCCGGGTCGGGGATCGCCAAGGTCGGCTCGGCGTTTCCCTTGCGCGTCTGCATCCCTGAATCGCGGCTGACGTTGAAGAAGGCGTAAAACCGGTAATAGTCCTGTTGCGAGATCGGATCGTACTTATGGTCGTGGCACTGGGCGCATTCCATCGTCAGTCCCAACCAGACGGTGGAGGTCGTTTTGACCCGATCGACCGCGTATTCCACCCGGTATTCCTCGGCGATCGCGCCGCCTTCGTCGGTGGTTCCGTTGTTGCGATTGAAGCCTGCCAGGATTTTCTCCTGGAGCTCGGCTTCCGGCAGCAGATCGCCGGCGAGCTGGGCGATCGAGAAGCGGTCAAAGGGCACATTTTCGTTGTAGGCGTCGACGACGGTGTCGCGCCATGCCCACATCTGCCGCGGCCCGTCGGCATGGTAGACACTGGTGTCGCCATACCGCGCGGCATCGAGCCACATCAGCGCCATCCGCTGACCGTAGTGGGGAGAATCGAGCAAGCGGTCGACGACGTGTTCGTAGGCAGCCGCCGAAGAATCGGCCAGGAACGCATCGATCTCCGCCAGGGTGGGGGGCAAGCCGGTCAGGTCGTAGGTGACGCGGCGGAGCAACTTTTCGCGTTCCGCCGGGCGGGTCGGTTCGAGTTGGCGGGCCGCTAAACGGTCCCGCACGAACGCATCGATCGGGTTCTGCACCGGCTGATCGACTTGGGGAACCGCGGGCCGCGAGGGCGGCAAGAACGACCAATGCTGCGTCCACACCGCCCCTTCCTCAACCCAACGAACCAGCAGTTCTTTTTC
>CAYNVI010000535.1:0-3558 GCA_964400585.1 uncultured Pirellulaceae bacterium
GCTGAATCTCGCGGCGATCGTTCTGCTGACCTACGCCGCAGTCACTTGGCCCCACGCTTGGCTCGATTGGTGCATTCGCCGACGAAGAGTGGCATCATGCTGAGGCCCGCTACCCGACGAAAAGCCAGGCGTGATGGCAAGATCCGGTCGAGGCCTGATTGAGCCATGGGCGTCTACAGATCCGTTCTGATTGGATACGCGGTCTATATCGCCGTCGGCTTTGGGCTGCTGAGCCTGCCGCTGACGCACAAGGTGGCTAGCGCCTCGTGGCTTGACCATTTTTTTACCGCCTCCTCGGCGGTTAGCACGACGGGGCTGACGACGGTGGCCGTCGGGGAGACCTATAACCGAATTGGCCAAACGGTCATTCTGCTGCTGATTCAGATCGGTGGTATTGGCTACATGACGCTGGGATCGTTTGCGATTTTGGCGACGCGCGAGCGACTTCCGGCGGACCGAGAGGATGTCGCGCAGCAGGTCTTCACACTGCCCGAGGATTTCAAGCTAACGTTTTTTCTACGCAGTGTCGTCTGCTGGACGATCGGCATTGAAGCCGTCGGAGGGGCGGTTCTTTACTGGCGATTTCGCGTAGCTGAGATCGACAGTCCGCTGTGGAATGCCATCTTTCATTCGGTCAGCTCTTTCTGCACCGCCGGATTTAGTCCATTCCCCGATAGCCTGCAGCGATTTCAAAATGATACTTGGGTGCTGGGGACAATGGGTACGCTGGCGATGCTCGGCGCGCTGGGGTTTTTAGTGCTGAGCGATGTCGTGCGATCGCTGCGTCACCGGCCTTTTCGGCCAACCCTGACCAGCCAGACGATCGTCGTGGCGACGTTCGCAGTGCTGGCCGTTGGCGCGGGGCTGTTGTTTCTGCTCGAGCCGGCGTTTGGCGATGAGTCATGGCAGCAGGATCTGTCAGCGATTCTATTCCAGTCGGTCAACGCGCTGACGACCACTGGCTTTAGCTCGGTTCCGATGTCCGCGATCGCACCTCCGAGCGTGCTGCTGATCACACTGATGATGATTTGCGGAGCCTCCCCATCGGGAACGGGGGGCGGCGTGAAATCAACCTCGATCGCGGCGGCTGTCGCGACCACCTGGGCCATGCTCCGCGGGCACCGCCACGTGCGGCTGCTGGGACGGGAAATCCCCGAGCACCGCATTCGCTTGGCGCTCGCGTCGATCGTGTTTTACCTGCTGATATTCTTCGCGGGGTTCGTGGGGCTGGTCACTACCGAACGGCTGCCGATCGCCGATCTCGGCTTTGAGGCCGCCTCGGCCCTGGGGACCGTGGGACTGTCGCGTGAGGTGACCGGCCAGCTTTCCACGCCCGGTCAGATGATGGTGATTTTGATGATGTACATCGCCCGCATCGGGCCCCTCACCTTCGGGCTGGCGATCGCTTTTGATCAGGACGGAACCGACCCAGCCAAGCAGGACGTGCCGAGCGATGGTCCAGGTGAGCCGAGCGAAGAGGAGGATCTGGCCGTCACGTAGCCAGCGCTGTGAACCGCACTGCCAGCTTCTTCGCGAAGACCGTGCGGACCGCCGATGCTCCTCCCAAGCTGGAACACGAGGGCGGAACAAACAGGGGAACATTCAGCGGTTGCTCGGCTTCCGCAGGCACAATCAAGTCAAACAATCGCCGCTAAGTTCCTGCTGGGAGAGACTTAGCGACGATTGACGAAGGTTGGTGAGTGAGCGATGACGGACTCGAACAGTCCCGAAAATTCCAGCGAAAACGGCGATTTGGAGCCGAGCGGGGGCGCGGATGCGGTACATTCGCGGCCAACCGAGCCCGAGGCGGCCGAACTGCTGGCGGGCCTGGATGCCCAGGCTCGGGCCGAGCCGCTTACAGTGGCCGGTAGATCGGCCGGGCGGACGGAAGCTTAGGCCCCCTCGGTGTCCAACCCAACTCTTCTCCGGCGAACAGCCGGGGCCGGAGGCGGAGAAGGCAGTCGAGGGGGTGCGGTGGGTTCGGCAAGATAGAAACACAGAGGCACAGAGTTCACAGAGGATGATCGCGCGGGGCTCTCTGTGTTTCCAGTCCGTCAGCAAGCGAACGTAAGGGGCAGCGTTCATGAGCATCAATGAAACAACCGGCGCAATCATCGGGTCGGCCATCGAAGTCCACCGGCGATTGGGGCCGGGCTTACTGGAATCGGCCTACCGCGTCTGCTTGGCGTACGAGCTAGGGAAACGCCGCTTCACGGTTGAGCAAGAGAAACCCGTTCCCGTCGTCTACGATGACGTCAACATGGAGTGCGGTTTCCGAGCTGATCTGCTGGTCGATGGTTGGGTGGTTGTCGAACTCAAAGCGAAGACCGCAATCCACCCGGTCGACCAAGCACAAACGCTTTCCCACCTCCGCTTAATGGGCTTACGCGTGGGTCTGCTGATCAATTTTCACGAAGCCAAGTTAGTCGATGGCGTGTATCGCATCATGAACGGGTACAAGCCATAGCGGGTAGCGGACCAGTCGGGGCGCTCCCCTGCAGCCGCGTTGGCTTTGCCGGCTCGACGGCTGTTCCGATTCGGTTGACGCTGGCGGGCGGGATCGGGACGTCCTCAATGATTGCCCCGAAGCGCGGTTGGACGCCCCCACCGGTCCCCCCATCGCTGCACGGCAGAACCCATCGCGAACCCTCGCGGCCATAAAAAAACCAAGCAAAAAGCTGGGTTCTGATGGGTTGGGTTCACCTCAGATGGTGAACAACATTACCCCGCTAGGGTAGCTCCCATGCTGGAAAACGCAGGGTCGGCGGAGGCAGGTCGATCAAGTACCCCCGAAAGTACCCCGCACCCCGCCGAGCTCCTTTCCGCCTGCCTCCGGCAGCACTTGACCGAGGAGCAATTAGGCGAGTTGCTGACCTTCTTGATGGAGTCCCAAAGATGAACCAGGCACCGCGGCAGGAATTGGCAGAGATTGGCAGGCCCAGCGACGGAGCCGAACTGCAAGGTGATGAGCGGCTATTTCACGCTCTCCTTTCCGGCTGCCACATTGAGAACGCTGGTAGCGCCAGGCGGCACCGGCTGGCCGGGAGCGCAAGCACTGCCCCCGTCCCTCCCATTCAAACCGTAATTCGAGCTTCACGGCGACCAAAATAGCGTGGGAAGCGTCGATCGACCGCCGACTTCAGCCGCGGCGGTTCAAAATCCGTCGCAGCCTCTTACAACTCGCTCGCGCCCGTCCTCCTGACCGACCAACTGTGGGCCCCACAACGACGCCACCCCGGAGGCATTCTCGTCCGGGGCGGGTGGGTTAGCGGCTATTTTTTTGGTCAAGTGGCTGCGGACTTGGAAGTCGCTCCAGCCGATCGCCTGCCGAAGGTCCCGGCGGGTGAAGCGGAAGGCGGTCCGCGGCGCGCCCCGGGCCTCCGCTTCGCTGCCGACCAGCTCCCAGCCGGCCGAGCAGCTTCCGTGTTTGCGGCGAGAGTTCATCCAGCGAGCGACCGAGCAGCTCACCGGCGATCCGGTTGGCCGCCGCGATGTTGCTCTGCTGCACGTTGATGTACTCCGTGGGGCTGGAGGTGTCATCATGCGGGCCGTCCAGCC
>CAYNVI010000536.1:0-3557 GCA_964400585.1 uncultured Pirellulaceae bacterium
GATGCAGTTTGAAGTCCTCTACTTCAACGAAGAGGTGCTGCAGCTCGATCGCCAAGGACTGCGGTTCGCCACGCCCGACAACCGCAGGGCGATGCTGCGATGGGTCCGCGCGGTGCTGCCTGACGGAGACACCTATCCCGGCCCTGCCTTGCGGCAGGCGTTGGCGCTGCACCCCGATTTGATTTTCTTCCTCACCGACGGCGTCTTCGCGGCCCGGACCATCGACGAGATCACGGCCCACAACGAGGATCAAATCCCGATCTTCACGATCGCCTTGGGCGACCCTCGCGGGGCGGCGTTGCTCGCTGCGCTCGCCGCCCGCAACGGCGGCCTCTACCGCTTCGTCCCCTGACGTCCTCGCTGGTGCGAGGGGACGAACCGTCAATCCGCAACGGGCGAGCGAGCGCCGACGCCCTCCTCGACCAGCGCCGCCTGGCTGCCTTGGGATGCGACGATCCGCTGGCCCGCTTTCCGGCCCACGGTCCAGAACAAAGCGGGGCGAACGAAGAATTCCAACAGGGTGCTGCTGATCAGGCCGCCGATGATCACGGTGGCGACCGGATAGAGGATTTCTTTGCCGGGCTCGCCGGCGGCGAGCGCCAGCGGGACCAAGCCGATCCCCGAGGTCAGGGCGGTCATCAGGACGGGGGCCAGCCGTTCTCTGCCGGCGCGGACGATCATCTCCCGCGTCCACGATTCCCCTTCGAATTGGACCAGATGCAAATAGTGGTTTAGCAGCAGGATGCCGTTTCGGCTGGCGATCCCGCCCAGCGAGATGAAACCGACCATCGCGGCGATCGTGAGGGTCTGCTCGGTCAGCACCAGCGCCGTGACCGAACCGATGAAGGCCATCGGCAGGGCGGCCATCACCTGCAGCGCAAAATTGGCCGAACGGAACATCGTGAAGAGCACTAAAAACACGCCGAACAAGGAAACCAGGAACAACACGCCGATCACGCGACTGGCCCTCTGCTGGCTTTCGAATTGGCCGCCGTACTCCAAGAAGTAGCCGGGCGGAAGCGCTGTTTCGATCGGTGCCAGCCGGGCCTTGATGTCTTGGACGACTTCGACCAAGCCGCGGCCGGTCACGTTGCACTGAATAATGATTCGCCGCTTGACTTGCTCGCGATTGATCGTGTTGGGACCGCCGGAGCGGTAGATATCGGCCACGGCGCTCAGCGGCACCAAGCCCCCGTCCGGCGTCTCGATCGGCAGCCTCTCCACCGCCTGCAGATTTTCACGATCCGGTTCGTCCAAACGGACCAGCAGATCGAAGGTCCGCTGGCCTCGCAGGACCGGCGAAACGACCTCGCCCTGCAGGGCCGTCTGGACCAGCTCGTTGACGTCTTCCGGCTGCAATCCATAGAGCTCCAGCTTGTCGCGTTGCAAATCGATTTTCAGTTGGGGGATGACGACCTGCTTTTCGACCATCAGGTCGGTGACGCCGGGGACATCGGCGATGGCCGCTCGCATTTCCTGGGCTCGGCGCCGGAGGATATCGAGGTCGTCGCCGTAGAGCTTCATGCCCACCTCCGCTTTGACGCCCGAAAGCATGTGGGAGATCAGGTGCGCGATCGGTTGCTCGGCCGTCGTCACCACGCCGGGGACATCGGTCGTCGCCTCGCGGATTGCATGCAGGATCTCCTCGCGGCTCTGGTTCGCCTGAGGATCGATGTCGATGATGATTTCGCTATGGCTGACCTCCACCGCGTGTTCGTCCCGTGCGGCCCGTCCGGTGCGGCGAACAAAGCCCCGAACCGCTTCGACCTTCAGCAAACGCTGCTCGACTTGGGCAGCGATCTGATCGGACGTTTTCAGCGAAGTGCCCGGCGGCAGCACGACGTTCAACTGAACCGAACCTTCGTTGAAGGGCGGCAAGAAGTCATTTTCTAGCCGCAGCAAGGCGACGCCCGCGACGCCGACGGCGGCCGTGGCCAGCAGCAAAACGGGGATTGCCAGACGGGTGCTCAGCCGAATCACCTCGCCGGCCGCGAATTTCAAACCGCGCAACAGCCAACCTTCCTGCTGGCCTTCGCCAAGTCGATCGGCCAGCAGCACCACGGTCGCGACGACCGCGCCAACCGCCACCGCAATGACGGCCGTTACAAGCAGCGACTGCTGGGGCCAAAGCCAAGCGGCCAGCGCAAAACTTGCCGCCACCGACAGGCTCGCCACCAGCCCTCGCCAGACGCCGTCACCCACCAACAGCAAGGAGGAGAGGACGGGCGTCAGGGTCAGCGACACCAGGAGGGAAGAGAGGATCGAAACGATGTAGGCAACGCCCAGAGGTGCGAACAGGCGCCCTTCCATTCCAGAGAGCGCGAACAGCGGCAAGAACACCAGCACGACGATCATCGTGCCGAACACGATCGAGTTGCGGATCTCGACGCTGGCACGAAAGATCACCAACAAGGGAGGGAGCGGATCGGGACGCCGCCGGTTTTCTCGCAAGCGGCGAAAGATGTTCTCCACATCCACAATCGCGTCGTCGACCAGTTCCCCGATGGCAACCGCCAAGCCGCCCAGCGTCATGGTGTTGATGTTCAATCCGAAGGCGGTAAAGACCAAGGCGGTAATCACAATCGACAGTGGAATCGCCGTCAACGTGATGAAGGTGGTCCGGAAGTTCAAGAGGAACAAGAACAAGATAATGACCACCAACAAGCCCCCGTCGCGGAGCGCCTCGATGACGTTTTCCACGGCCCGCTCGATGAAGGCGCGCTGCGAGTACAGCGAAGGCTCGATGACGACATCGGCGGGCAACGAGGAGCGGATATCCTGGATCGCCTTGTCGATCTGATCGCTGACGCTGCGGGTATCCGCCTGGGGTTGCTTGTTGACGGTCAATACGACCGCCGGCCCCCCCTCGAATTGTCCCTCGTCCCGTTCCACATACGCCGCGCTCTCACCGCGTTTGACCTGAGGCCCCTCCACAACCCGCGCCAATTCCGCCAGCGTCACCGCTTTGCCATCCTGGTAGGTCACGACCAGGCTTTCCAATTCCTCGGTACTGGTCACCCGGCCCAAGGTGCGGACCAGGATTTCATTCGGACCCTGCTCGTCCATGTAGCCGCCGACCGCGTTGCGATTGCTCCGCGCGACCGCCCGCTTGACCTGCTGCATCGTCACCCCGTAGTTGCGCAGCGCGTCGGGATCGACCAGCACCTGAAACTGCAGGCGGCCACCGCCCATCACGAATACTTGCGAGATGCCCGGAATCGTTAACAGCCGCTGGCGAACCACCCAGTCGGCCATCGTCCGCAACTCCAGCGGATCGGTCTCCCCGGTCTTGCTCCACATCCCGATCATCTGAATCTGTCCCATGATCGAGGAGACGGGAGCCAACTGCGGCGTGATCCCGGCCGGCAGTCGATCGGCAGCAAGCGCCAGGCGCTCCGTCACGATCTGGCGGTCGTCGTAGATATCGGTTCCATAGGCAAAGTCGACGTAGATCACGCTGATGCTGACGCCAGAGGAACTCCGCACGGCGACCACGTTATTGGCACCGTTGAGTACCGTCTCCAGCGGAAACGTGATCAACGCTTCGACGTCTTCGG
>CAYNVI010000537.1:0-3554 GCA_964400585.1 uncultured Pirellulaceae bacterium
TCCGTTTGCGGCCTTTCGGGGAGTTCCGCCTGCCGATATATTCTGCGAATCGACCTGGAGACACCTCTGGCGGCACCTCCCTTACAGGGGGGTACCAAACCTGCCGCCCTCTCGATACCAGCACGCGTTCCAACACCCCTCGGGGAATCGACTGATGGCCAAAGCCAAAGCCCGTTCGAAGATGAAGACCCACAAGGGCACGAAAAAACGCTTCAAGATCACCGCCAAAGGGAAAGTCCTGCATCGCAGCAGCGGCACCAGCCACTTGGCAACCCGGATGTCGCAAAAGCGGAAGCGGAACCTCCGCGGCACGACGACGCTCGACCCTTGCATGGAATCGGCGATCCACGCGAACCTGCGTGGCTACAGCCGCTAGCGGCCCGCCCGCCACGGCTTTTCCTGTACGACCCACGAAACCTCTCTCGGCCAAAAACCGGAGTCTTTTTTCCTTCAAGTTGTCTGGGCAGAAACAGCCTGCCGCCACGGCGTCCTTTGCGATTCACATGGCTTTCCGCCGTGCGTCGCCCGGGGCTCGCCGAGCGGGGGCGGCCTGAGGCAATCCCACCATCGCCAGCCTGGCGAGGAGACCGTTACCGATGCGTACGACCAAGGGTGCCGCCCGGCACCAAGCAAAGAAGCGTTTGAAAAAGCGCGCCAAAGGCTACGTCGGCGGACGTCGCAAACTGACCCGTTCGGTGAAAGAAACCTTGTTGCGGGCAGGCACGTATGCCTACCGCGACCGGCGGGTCCGCAAGCGCGAATTCCGCAAGCTGTGGATCATCCGCATCAACGCCGCCGTGCGTCAGCGCGGCCTCCGGTACAGCGAATTCATCAACGGCCTGAACAAGGCCGGGTTGGAGCTGGACCGCAAGAGCTTGTCGGAGATGGCGATCCACGATCCCGCCGGTTTCGACACGGTCTGCGAAAAGGTCAAGGAAGCGCTCGCTGCCTAGCGGCGGCTGCCGGTTGCCCTGACCCGGCGTCCCGCAGGGCGGCTTCGCTGCCGCCCGCGGCGGCCCTCGGGTGCCGGGCCTTCTGCAGGGCCGTCCGCTTCGACGGCCCCTCTGGAACTTCGGCCGCCGCGCTCCCGCGGCGGTCCGTTGGGAGACGCCCTGTCGCGAGCTGTCGGTTCCCCGACGGTCCCGCTGCGGCGAGCTCGCGACGCCCTCCCGCGTTCTCTGTTTCTGCTCAGGAGCCTCGTTCGATGGCTTTGTCGGACTTCCTACGCTCTCTCGAAAACCTCCAAGACGAGGCGACCAAGGCACTCCAGGAAGCCCGGGATGCGGAGTCGCTGGAAGCGCTTCGCGTGCGTTTCCTGGGAGCCAAAAAAGGCCGCTTCAAGGAGGTCCAGAAACAACTGGGCAAGATTTCCAAAGAAGACAAACCGGCCGCGGGCAAGAAACTGAACGAGGTCAAGCAGAAGCTGCAGGAGGCGTTGCAGGCAGCGACCGAGGCGCTCGCCGAAGGGACGGGCGACGGCCCAGGGATGCCGCCGCAGGATCCCACCCTGCCGGGCACCCCGCTGCCGCTGGGACACCTCCATCCGATCACGCAGACGATCGAACACCTTAAGGAGATCATGGGGCGGATGGGGTTTGAAACCGCCGAAGGCCCCGAGGTGGAAGACCCGTGGCACAACTTCGTGGCCCTCAATATCCCCGAGGATCACCCGGCCCGCGATCCGCTCGACAATTTCTACCTGGCAACCGCCGGCAACCAGCCCGGAGGCGAAGGCTCGCAGTTGCTCCGCAGCCAGACCAGCACGGTCCAGATCCGTGTGATGGAACAGCGGCAACCGCCGATCCGCGTGATTTCCCTCGGCCGCGTCTACCGGCCCGATGCCCCGGACGCGACGCACTTCCCGATGTTTCACCAGATGGAAGGGCTGCTGATCGACCGCCACGTGACGATGGCAAACCTGAAGACCATCTTGCGCGTGTTTGCCAACAACTACCTGGGGGAAGACGTCCCGATCCGCTTTCGCCCGTCGTTCTTCCCCTTCACCGAACCGAGTGTCGAAGTCGACTTCTGGTGGGACGACCGTTGGATTGAATTCGGCGGCGCGGGGATGGTCGATCCCGCCGTCCTGGAAGCGGTGGGCTACGATCCCGAAGCGGTCAGCGGCTTCGCTTTCGGCCTGGGAGTGGAACGGCTCTGCATGCGGCGGCACGGGATCACCGACATTCGCGACCTGTATAGTGGGGACATGCGGTTCCTTTCCCAGTTCTAAAAGCTGCCCTCGCGCGCCCTCTGCTGCCAACCCGCCTGCGTCGCCCCTGCCTCCCGAACCGCTGCCTCCCGAACCCGTGCCTTCCCAGCCTCGCCGATGCGTTTCGCCTACACGATCATCTACGTCGACGATGTAGCCGCTTCGCTGACGTTCTATCAGGAGGCGTTCGGTTTACAGACAAGCTTCCTCCACCCCTCCCAGCAGTATGGCGAATTGACGACCGGCGAGACCAAACTGGCCTTCGCCGCTCACCAACTGGCCGCCGAGAACCTGCCGCTGGCCTACCGCCGCGTCGACCAAGCCGGCGCCGACCCGGTGGGCGTCGAAATCGCCTTGATGAGCAACGAAGTCGCCAGCGACTACCGACGGGCCGTCGGCGCGGGAGCGACGTCGGTCAGCCCACCGACCGACAAGCCCTGGGGCCAGACCGTGGCCTACGTCCGCGACATGAACGGCATGCTGGTCGAAATCTGTTCCCCCATCCGCTCGACGCCGCTGCACTGAATCGCGCGAGCTTTCCGTTCACTAACCGTTTCCGCTTGGTAGCCCCCGACCGATCCCATGCTTGTAACCTGGAAATGGCTTTCGCAATACGTCCGCTTGGAGATGAGCGAAACCGAACTGGCCGATCGCCTGAGCCTTTCAGGATTGAACCACGAAGGGACCGAAACGGTCGGCGAGGACACGGTGATCGATTTGGAGGTCACCAGTAACCGGGGCGACTGCCTGGGGCACTTGGGGGTGGCCCGGGAAATCGGCGTCCTGTATGACCTGCCGCTGGAAACCCCCGCGCCCCGCTTGAACCCGAGCGGTCCGGCGATCGACCAGGCGATCCGGGTCGACAACCGATTCCAGGAAGCTTGCCCTCGCTACACGGCGCGGCTGATCCGCAACGTGCGGATCGGCCCCAGCCCTGACTGGGTCGTCGCCCGGCTCGAAGCGGTCGGCATCCAAGCGGTCAACAATGTCGTCGATGCGACCAACTACGTGATGCTCGAATCCGGCCAGCCGCTGCATGCCTTCGACCTGGATAAGCTGCAGGGCCAATCGCTGGAGATCCGCCCGGCGCGTCCGGAAGAGACGATCGAAGCGATCGATCATCGTACCTATACGCTGGCGCCTGCGATGTGCGTGATCGCCGATGGCCAGCGGGCCGTGGCGGTCGCCGGGGTGATGGGAGGAGCCTCCACCGAAGTCACCGAGACGACCACGAACCTGCTGATCGAAGCGGCCGTCTTCACGCCGCTGTCGGTCCGCCGGACGGCCCGTCAGCTGAAACTTCACAGCCCCTCGTCGTTCCGCTTTGAGCGCCGCATCGACCCGC
>CAYNVI010000538.1:0-3553 GCA_964400585.1 uncultured Pirellulaceae bacterium
GCTGAACCATCCGCTCGTCCTACAGTTGTCCCGGCAGCTGATCTCCGGCGACGCATTTTCCCAGTTACCTGATGATGCGGCGCGAATCGACCAGCTTTATCGCGAACTCTTCGCCCGCCGAGCGACCTCCGAAGAGCAAGCGTGGATGCTTCGGTTTCTCGACCAAGCGCAGCGGCTGCCTCCGCCGCGGCGGTCGCCCTGGCACTACGGCTACGGGAATTTCGTCGCCGCCTCGCCCGAGGACTCGGCGGCCTCGGCGAAGGGATCGATCCGAGGGACGGTGACGTTTCATCCGCTGCCCGTCTACCGCGATGGCCAGTACCAAGCGAGCGAGACCTATCCCGATCCAGAGCTCGGGTTCCTCCGGCTGGAGGCGGAAGTGGGGCAAGCGGGTCGCTCCCCCGACGCCGCCTCGATCCGGCGGTGGGTCGCTCCGGTCGATGCCGAAGTCCGCATCGAGGGGGAATTGATCCACGCGCGGGAACAAGGCGACGGCGTCCGCGGTCGCATCTTCCTCGACGGGCGTCAACTCGGCGTCTGGTCGGTCTTGACGGACAAAGCCGACACCTCGGTTCCGGCATTCTCGGTGCGCGCCGGTCAGGCGATCGACTTCATGGTCGATTGCCAAGCCAATGGGTCGAACGATCTCTATCACTGGGCGCCGCGCATCCGAATCCTGAACACGACCGGGAAGACCCGTCCCGTGTGGGACGCCCAGCAAAGCTTTGCCGGTCCTGAACCGACGCCTCTCTCCCCGTGGGAACAGGTGGCCCAGGCCCTGCTATTGACCAACGAATTCATTTTTCTCGATTGATCTGTGATGATGCCATTTCACCAACTTTGCCATCGACGTGACCTGCTGCGGCAAGCGGGCATGGGGCTTCCGGCGGTCGCCTTGGCCGGCCTTCTTCAGGAAGGTCGTGCCGAAAGGCCTTCCGTGACTTCGCCCTTGGCGGCGCGCCCTCCCCATTTCGCGCCGCGGGCCAAACGAATCATCCATCTCTTCATGAATGGAGGCCCTTCGCAGATCGACTCGTTCGATCCCAAACCGGCGCTCAAGAAGTTCGACGGCAAGCTCCTAGATGCGAAGCTCAAAGGAAATCGCCGCATCGGTGGAGCAGGCTTTCCCTCCCCCTTTCGCTTTGATCGGCACGGGGAAAGCGGCCTCGAAGTAAGCGAACTCTTCCCGAAGGTGGCGGAGTGCGTCGACGATCTCTGCGTGATCCGTTCGATGGTCACCGACATCCCCAACCACGAGCCCGGGTTGATGATGATGAACACCGGGTCGCTGCTGCAGAAGCGTCCGTCGGTCGGATCGTGGGCGCTCTACGGACTCGGCACCGAAAACCAAAGCTTGCCGGGGTTTGTCGTGATGTGCCCGCGCGGTCTGCCGACGGCCGAATCGGCAAACTGGCGGAGTGCCTTCCTCCCGGGGATCTATCAAGGAACGCATGTCGACACCCGTTCGCCCCGTCCGGAAGAACTGATCGCGAACATTCAGAACGAGGCCCTCCGTCCCGTCCAGCAGCGTCATCAGCTCGACCTGATCCAGCAGCTGAACCATCGGCATCAGCAGCAGCGCGAGGGCGATCCGCAACTCGATGCGCGGATCGAAGCGATGGAGCTGGCCTTCCGCATGCAGAGCGAAGCCCTCGACGCTTTCGACGTCCATCAGGAGCCAGCCAAGATCCGCGAGCTGTACGGCGAAACGCTGCATGGTCGCCAGACCCTGATCGCCCGCCGGTTGGTGGAGCGGGGCGTGCGCTACGTCCAGGTCTACCACGGAGCGGGCCAGCCTTGGGATTCTCACCAAAACCTGGTCGGTTCCCATCGCCGACTCGCCAGTGAATCGGACCAGCCGATCGCCGCTTTGCTGACAGACCTGAAGCAGCGTGGCCTATTGAAAGACACCCTGGTCATCTGGGGCGGCGAAATGGGACGGACGCCGACGGTGCAACTGCCTGCCAAGTCCAAGATGGGACGCGATCATCACAACGATGGGTTCACCGTGTGGCTCGCCGGGGGCGGCGTGAAAGCGGGTTACGTCCACGGGGCGACCGACGAATTGGGTCTGGAAGTCGCCGAAGACCCGGTGCATGTGCACGATCTTCACGCCACCCTGCTGCATCTACTCGGCTTCGATCACGAACGGCTTACCTATCGCTACGCCGGCCGCGATTTCAGTCTCACGGACATCCACGGCCGGGTCATCGAACAGCTGCTCGCCTAAGGGCCCCGACCTGCTTGACTGCGAAGCCCGCTGGCCGCAGCCAGCGTTCAGCGAGGGGTCACTTCAGCGAGGGGTCACGGCTGGGTGAACGCTCGCGGCGAAGGCGTCTCCGGATCCTCGGCAAAAAAAGCCCGCGCGGCCGGGTGGAGCGAAAGCCCTTGCCACTCGGCGGCGTTGCGTCGCGAGATCATCCCTGGGATCAGCGGGGGGGGCCGATAGAGCACCTCCAAAGTCCGCCGCACCAGGATGTCGGGGGTATCTTCACGGACCGCCAGGAAGGCGGTCGTCCCGACCGTCGCAATCCCTTCGGCGGGTAGATCGCTCGCTGGGAAATCACTCGCGTCGATGTGCATCGGTCGCAGAGTGGGATGCTGTAAGGCGATCGCCACCGCATTCTCCAGCGGCAACAGCCGCCAGCCTTCGGCCAGCAAATCAGCGACCAGGCGACTGCCGCGGCCGACGCAGATCACCGTGACATCGAGCCCGCTGACCGAGGTCAGCTCCGGCCAAGCGATGACGCGGCGGGGAAGCTTTTGCGGCGGCAACGCCAAGGAATCGAAGACGAATTCAGCGGCGAGTCGGGAACCGCTGCCGGCGGGTCCGACGGCGACGGCATGCCCTGCCAAATCGTCTACCGTGGTGACGCCCGATCCTTCCCGCGCCAGCAGATGAACCGCTTCGTAAAAGAGCGGCGCGGCGACGCGGATTTCGGCGCCCGCCACCGCGCTCGCTTGTAGCGGCGCCAGATCGACCTCGCCCGCCAACAACCGTCGTCGATTGTCGAACGAACCGCCACTGGATCGCACGGTCACCGGGACCGCAGCCGCTTCCTGGAGGCGTGCGCCCAAGCTGCGCGACACCTCTTGATAGACGCCTCCATCGAGTCCCCCGGCCAGCGTGACCCGGGCTGGCATCCGCTGGTGCTGCAGACGCGCCGCGGTTAGCCCTGCGACCACCAAGAAGGGGAGCAAAAGCATCATCAGCAGCAGCCCCGCCTGGAACCGGCGATGACCAGGCGTCGGATCGAGCATCCTTCGTCCCGTCACCGCCGCCACCAAGGGAACCCCCTGCAACCAGTGGAGGGTCCGCTGCCAGCGGGCCCGCGGGCGGGCTTTGATCGGTTGCCCCTGCAGGAACCGATCGAGGTCTTTGGCCAACGTGCCGGCAGTGCGGTAGCGCTGCTTGGGGGCCTTCTCCAGGCACTTGGCGCAGATCGTATCGAGGTCGGCGGGTGCCGAGGGGCAGAGCGAAATCACGCGCGGCGCTTGCTGGTGGACCACCGCGGTCAACGTCTCCACGACCGACTTCGCCTGAAAGGGAGGA
>CAYNVI010000539.1:0-3543 GCA_964400585.1 uncultured Pirellulaceae bacterium
GCTGAGCGATTCGATCGACGCTGAGCTGCTGCAAGCAGCGGGGGACCGCTTGCGGGTGATCGCCAATTACGCGGTCGGAGTCAACAACATCGACTTGGCGGCGGCGGCCGAGCGGAAGATCGCGGTCGGCAATACGCCCGACGTGCTGACCGACGCCACCGCCGATCTCGCGGTCGCGTTGCTCCTCGCGGCTTCGCGCCGCATCAAAGAGGGCAGCGAAAATGTCCACGCCGGTCAGTGGAAGACCTGGGAACCGACCGGCTTTATCGGGCAAGACCTGGCCGGCCGGACCCTGGGGATTGTCGGGATGGGCCGGATCGGCCAAGCGACCGCGCGGCGGCTGCGCGGTGGCTGGGGGATGGAGGTCCTCTATGTGGCCCGCCACGCGAAACCGGAGGCCGAGCGCGAACTGAAGGCACGCCGAGTCTCCTTCGCCGAACTCCTCGAACGCTCCGACTTCGTCTCGGTCCACACCGACCTCAACGCCGAGACCAGCGGGCTGTTCGACGACAGCGCTTTCGATCGGATGCCGCCCCATGCCGTCTTCGTCAATACGGCGCGCGGCGGGGTGGTCGATCAGGCAGCCCTCTTACGGGCATTGCGGGCAGCCAAAATCTTCGCGGCAGGGCTCGATGTGACCACGCCGGAACCGCTTCCGGCCGACCACCCCTTGCTCGCCGAGCCGCGGTGCCTGGTCTTGCCCCATCTCGCCAGTGCGACGGTCGAAAGCCGCAATGCGATGGCGCGGCTCGTGGCGGAGAACGTACGCGCCGGACTGGCGGGGAAGCCGCTCCCCTATCCGGTCTCGTGAGAGCCAGCAGCCGCCGCCCCACCCGCTGCGGATCAGCGGACCTCGCCAGCGGCCGCTTGCCGAGCGATCTCGGTCGTTTCGATCCACTCTTCGGTCAGCCGAGCACGGTATTCCATCATGCTGTTGGCTCCTTCGAAGCCGACGACCGTTTCGTCCCAGTCGAGCTGCTTGCTGAGCACGCGTCCGGCATCGAGGTCGAATTTGACCGTCCCGTTACTCAGCTGCTGAACGACCTGGCTTTTGATCTTGGGGCTGGGGATCGGCGTCAGCGGCTGGCTTTGCACGCGGATCGTGGCGACCCCAGCTGAAATTTTGGCGAGGGTGTACAGCTCCCGGACCTTGATGACCTTGACCTCTCCGGAAGGCATCCGGGCCCGCACCTGACGGGGGACCGACCAGCTGTCGCCGATTTCGACGCGGGCCTCGGGCAGCGGAATCGTCAGCCCGCCCATCCCCAGATCGGTTTTGGTGCCGACATCATCTTTCCGCGATTTCTCCTGGCCACGCGGATTGATGCGGACTTCTGCAATCGTTTGCCCCAGTTGATCGGCGATCGCCCGGAACATCGATGGCGGCTCCTCGCCACTGGTGCTGTCCCACTGCAACGGCTCGGCGTCGCCATGCTGTTGGCTCATCGACACCGACTCGATGAAGTGCTCGAACGTGAACTGACCATCCTGAGAAACGTCGATCACCCGCCAGACCTTCGTGCTGATCGTGCGAACGTTGGAAATGTCCTCGGTTCCGCGAATCCGCGTTTTCGTCTTGGCGAGGTGTTCCACCTCGTAGCGGATCAGCTCGCCCTCCGCCAGCTGATAGCGGAGCAAGCAGGAGTCCGGCTCATCCGCCGCGGCGGGCCGGCAGAGCAGCGGCAGGAACAGCAGGGTCAAAAGCGACAGGGAAATCGTGCGAAGCATGGTGGCCTCCGTGCGCAGCGGGCGGTCAAAAGGTCGGCCGCCGGTCGAAATCCTTTGGCAACCGGGCCGACGCGGGGCTCCAGCTTCGCGAAATCGGCGGACCGCATCAAGAGCGATTGAGGGGGCGGCGGCCCGCCTTTCAGGCATCTTCGGAGGCGACGACCACGAATTGGGGTTCGAAGCCATTTTCAAACGAAAAGGCGTTGTCGAAGTCCTCCTTCTGGTCACTCTCGCTTTTCCGCATCTGCTCGATTTCGATCAGGTTATAGACGATCTCGCCGAAATCGCTTGTCGCATACAGCCCCCAGCTGTTCAGGACCAACTTGGCGAGGTAGCCGTATTGCTCGATCGCGTACAGCCGGCAAGCTTCACACAGCTGCTGGCCGCTGATGTGACGGGGATGCCCGGCGCTCGCCCCGCTGTCGGCCGCTTCGTGCAACCGGAGGACGTCGTGGGCATACGCCAACGATTCGCGGATGAACTGGTAGGCTTCCAGCTTGAACCGGGGATCCCGTTCCAAAAGGTCAGCGATGGCTCGAAGCGAAGCACTCATGGTTGATCCTTGTCTGGGGAGGCTTTCTTGGCGTTGCGTCGCCGCGTATCGCCTTGCCCTTTGGGTCTTGGTTGGCTGGCGTTGCCACCCGAATTCGAAGTGGAAGTCGCGCCGGCCCGCGGAGCGACGCTGAGTACATCTGCAAGCGCAATCAAGATTCGTCGATAGTCTTCGGTCTGCACCAATAGTTGCTGCGCCAGGATTTCGTGTCCCAAAACCCGGCCGCGACCTTCCGAGGTGACGACGTCCGCACCGATCGGTGGCAGGGCCCGCCGCAGCGATTGGTACCCTTCGTATTCAAACCGTAAACAACATTTTAATCGGCCGCAGCGGCCCGAAATCTTGGTCGGGTCGAGCGACGCCTTCTGCAGCTTCGCCATCTTCATCGACACCGGCGGCATCTTGGTGAGGTGCGTGTTGCAGCAGACCGGCTTTCCGCAGTCGCCATAATCGGCCAGCAATTTCGCTTCGTCCCGCACCCCGATCTGACGCATTTCTACCCGCGTTCGAAACTCGCTGGCAAGCCGGCGAACGAGTTCGCGAAAATCGACCCGCGATTCGGCCAGGTAGTAGACGACGATTCGCTCACCACCAAATAGGTGTTCGACGTCGACGAGTTGCATCTCCAACCGCAACTCCGCCACCACGCGTTCACACGTTTTGAATTCCGTCTCGGCGAGTTCCTGCAGCTTGGCCTCTTCGCAGGCATCGCTTTCGGAAAAGCAGCGGATCACTTGGCCGCGGGGGGGATTATCGAGGTGCTGGACGGCGGCAGCGGTCGCAGGACAGAGCACCTCGCCGACCTCCAGCCCGCGGGGGGTCTTGGCGATCACCTTGGTTCCGTAGGGGTGATCGTCTTTGGACTGCAGCACGCAGAGCGTGCGGGAGACACCACAGCGGACGACCAATTTGCCGGCGGCGCTCTTCCGGTCCTCGGCAATTTCCTCAGTCATCGTTTGATCATCCTTCCCATCCCTGCGGCGGACGCAACCGGGAAAGACGCCGACCGCCTCCCGTGTGATGCCAACGCGACGCACGCGTTGCTAGTGCGACGCCCGTCCCGAGTTTCGCCATTGTAGAAAAATTGCCCGGCCACGGGGTACCCTTCCCAGCCATTTCCGAGACCAGAGACCGCCCCGCTGGCAGCAGGCGACTGTTGTCCACGCTATTCGGCATCGGTTTTTTCGTCCGCCGCTGCTTTCTCGGCCGCTTCTTTGTCCGCGGCTTCTTTGTCCGCGGCTTCTTTGTCCGCGGCTTCTTTG
>CAYNVI010000540.1:0-3537 GCA_964400585.1 uncultured Pirellulaceae bacterium
GAGCGGCCGCTTCCCGGGGCGGACTTCAGCAGCTGGCCGCGAATGTCTGGGAGTGGACGCAGAGTAGCTACGCGCCCTACCCCGGCTATCAACCGCCCCCGGGTGCCTTGGGGGAGTACAACGGTAAGTTCATGTGCAATCAGTACGTCTTGCGGGGCGGGTCCTGCGCGACGCCGCGCGATCACGTCCGGGTCTCCTACCGGAATTTCTTTGGCCCCGAGACGCGGTGGCAATTCAGCGGCATCCGGCTGGCGCGGTAAGCCCCCGTCCGGAAGTCCTCGTCGAGCGACGACCCTGCGGCAGCCTTCCCCTGCGACACCCTGGCCCTTTGGGAGGGTCCAGCCTAAGCGAGGGGAGGGCCAGCACTACGATCACGATTGCACCCCCACCCCCCTCGATCTTGCGACCTACTCCCACGGGGGCTGTGTCTTTGGGTTTGCGGGAGTGGAGTGTCTTTTTGCGAGGCAGGACCCTCCTCTCGCTGTCGCTCGACCCTCCCGGTGGGAGGGTGTCTGTGCTCAGTCTAGCTTGTTTAGACACCAATGCCCGGTGGGAGGGTGTCTGTATTCGGTCTGGATTGTGTAGAGACCAACAGACCGGGGGGAGGGTGTCTGTGCTCAGGCTGGATTGGGCCGAGACCAATACCCTTGGGGAGGAGGCTGCCCCGCTTATTCGTTCTTTGTCTCCCCAGGAACCGAGACGTCGATGTCGGGGACCTGGAGTTCTTGGGTTTCGGTCTCCACGTCGACATCGGGGACTTGGACTTCGGACGATTCCATCTCGGCTTCGACTTCGGGGCCTTGGAAATCGACTTCGGGCATTTCTCCTGCCTCACCGCGGACGTCGACATCGGGCATTTCTCCCGGCTCTTCGACGTTCACTTCGCAGCCGACGGTGGCGAACAGGCAGAGCAGGCTGGCTCCGAGGCTGAGCAGACGAGTTCGTTTGGCGAGGCTTGGTTTCATCATCGATTTCTCCAGGCGGAAAGGGAACAAGGACCGGGTCCGGCGTCCACGGTTGGCAGGCGCAAACGATTCGGCAGGCTTCCGCGGTTCCGCACGTCGGAACCGCGCGGCTACCGGAATGATGCTCGCGGAAGCCTTCGCTGGACAGGCTTGGCTGGACGGCCTTGGCGGAACAGCCGCCGATCTTATCCGCGGCGGAGCGTTGGCTGCCGGCCTGTTGGTGCCCCTCCGGCGGCTTCCGCCCAAATCACGGAACGGATCGAAAACCACGGTCAACCACGGCATTTGGACCGAACCGTGGCGGTCTCGAAGGGAAACCGGGCCGCAAAGATTGTGCCATCGCGTGGGGGGGGCGAACCGCTCAGTGGCGGACGGGCTGGGGGAAGCCGTTGCGCCGGCGCGGGGGGCACGCTGGTCCTCGTCGAGCGACTTTTCGCCCTCCTCTTCCTCGTGATCGATCAAGGTTTCGGCGAGCGCTTCGTCTGCGGCGGTTTCTTCCGGCGGCGGTTGTTCACTCCGTTCGGCCGGTTCGTACTGCAGTTCGACCAGGATCGGGAAGTGGTCCGAGCCGACGTGAGGAAGTCGTTGCAAGGCCCGCAGCGTGAACCCATGGAAGTGAAAGAGGTGGTCGAGCGGGAACCGCAACCACCAATGGCTGGCGTGGAAGCTGTTGTATAGGCCTCGGCCACGGCGGGGGTCGAGGAGGCCGCTAAGCCGCAGGAACAGCCGCGTCGTCGACGACCAGGCGACGTCGTTCAAGTCGCCGCAGACGATCACCGGCAGCGATTCGTCCTCGAGTTCTTCGGCGAGCAGGACCAGTTCGGCGTCGCGATGCCGGGAGGGATTGTTGCGCCACGGTTCCGGGGGGCGCGGGTGCAGGCCGCAAACCCGGATGTGGCGACCGCTGCGAAGTTTCACCGTGGCGTGGACCGAAGGGATGTCGGTTTGCACCAGGAAGCGGGTCTGCACGTTCGAGAGCGGCAGTTTGGAAAGCACGAGCATCCCGTACCAGTTGTCCTGCGGGTACGCAACTTCGTAGGGAAACTGGCGGCGGAGCGGCGCGATCGCCTCCATCCAGTCCTCGTCCACTTCGACGGCGATCAACCGATCGGGGTCGGCTTGTTCGATCACGCGTTGCCAGTGTTCCCGTTGCTGGTTCTCCATCTCCACGTTGGAGACGACGATGCGAATCGCTTCGGCATCGTCGCGCCGCGTCGTCCTTTCCACTTGACGAGGTGCCAGGGGGGTGAAGGCGATGATCCGATAGCTGTGCCACGCCACGATGGCGATCGCCAAGCTGGCGACGGCGAGGTCCCGCCAAACGCCCGGGAGGCTGCCCGCCTGATTCGCCCAGTTCAGTCGCAAGCCGAGGTGGCCGGCGGTGCAAAGCAGGGTCAGGGCGATGATCTGCACGCGGGGAAAGTCCCAACCGCGGACGATCCAGTGGGCGCTGTGGCTGAGGTTCAGCAACGATCCGGCCGCCAGGGCCAGCAGGAGTCCCAGGAGCAGCCATTCGATCAACGGGACGAACGTGGACATCGCGTGGTTCCTCCTGGTACGGCCGCCGAGGAGAGCGTTCGCGGGTTGCGCCTGCTCGGTTCGAAAGCTGCCGTCGGGGCACGCTCGCTACCGGAACCCGCGAAAAAAAACCCCGCTCGGGGAGAGCGGGGTATCGCGTCTTGCGTCGGGAGGGGCAGCCGGACCGGTTCAGCTCTCGACCCCGGCCGGCTTTGTTTCTTCGCTTTCGCTGGACTCGCTGGCCGCGGGATTGTCATCACTTGCCGCGGGGCTGGTGTCGCCCTCGTCCTGGTCCTCGTCATCGCTGGCGAAGCTCGGCATTTCCGCGGCGCGGCGGACGCGATCGGCCTTGCCGACGAATTCCAGGATCGCTTGCTGCCCGCCATCGCCGAGGCGCGGGTTGGCGACCCGCACGATCCGCGTGTAGCCGCCCGGACGATCGACGAACCGTTCGGCGATCGTTTCGAAGAGGACCGAGACCGCTTGGGGATCACCGATCAGCTGCAGGACACGGCGGCGGGCGTTGACCGAGGGCGCACGGGTTTCGGCCCATTGCCGCCACTGGTCGCTTTCTCGCCACTTCTTCCAGGCATCGCTGCCGCGTTCGGCATCGGTCGCGTATTGGGCAGACGCCTCTTCGGCGGCGAGCCCCTTCTTGGCGATCGTCACGCAGCGTTCGACCAGCGGACGGACTTCCTTCGCTTTGTGCAGCGTCGTCGTGATCCGGCCCTTGACCTTCGGCGGGTTGGGGTCGAACTCAGCATCGCGTTCGGTCAAGAACAACGCGCTGGCAAGGTTCTTCAACATGGCCTTTCGATGACTGGGACTGCGTCCCAGGACACGGCCTCGCTTGCGATGTCGCATGGCGGGGATCTTTTATCTGGTAGTAGACGGGGATTCGATTTCAATAGCAATCAATGGCGGGCAACCCGGCAGCCGGCGGCGAGGAAGCGCCCCCGGGCCGAGGTGCCTGGCCGGTTAGCGGGCGGGGTTGGAGCTCGAAGGCACCCGCATTCCCAGGGTGGACATGCTGTCCACCGCTCGGCGCGCCCCT
>CAYNVI010000541.1:0-3518 GCA_964400585.1 uncultured Pirellulaceae bacterium
TGCCTTTCGATCAATTTGTGCGGGAACAGTTGGCCGGCGATGAACTGATCACTTCACCCCTGAACAATCTGACGCCTGAAGATACGCGGTTGCTGGCTGCGACCGGTTTCTTGCGGATGGCTCCCGATGGGACGGGCGGCAAAGTCGACGACCCGGGGGTTGCCAAGAACACGACGATCGCGGAAACGATCAAGATCGTTTCGTCCTCGTTGATGGGGATGACCATCGGCTGCGCCCAGTGTCACGACCACCGCTACGATCCGATCCCGCAAACCGATTACTACCGCTTCCGAGCGGTCTTCGATCCGGCGCTCGACTGGCAGGATTGGAAGGCGCCGCGGCAACGTCTCGTCTCGCTCTACACCGACGAGGATCGTCAGGTCGCGGCCGAGATCGAATCCGAGGCCAAAGCGATTGAACAAAAACGGCAGAACAAGCAGCAGGCCTTCATCGCTGCCGTGTTTGACCAGGAAGTCGCCAAGTTGCCGGAGGACGTCCGGGTGGCGGCCCGCACGGCCCACGAGACCCCGGCCAAAAAACGCTCGGCGGAACAGAAAGCCCTGCTGAAGAAGTATCCCAGCTTGAATGTGACGGCCGGATCGCTGTATCTGTACGATCGCAAGGCGGCCGATGCCTTGAAAGAGATGGCGGAGCAGGCGAAGCAGGTGCGGGACCGGAAGCCGAAGGAACACTTTGTCCGCGGCTTGGTCGAGCCGGCCCACAGCACCGCCCAGTCGTTCCTGTTCGCACGAGGCGATCATGAACAGCCCAAGCAGGCGGTGACCCCGGCAGGCCTGACGGCAATCTCGATGAATGCCGAGCTGCCCGCGGTTCCCGAAGATCTCGGCGCGCGTCCGACGACCGGGCGCAGGACCGCCTTGGCCGAACGGCTGACCGACCCTCAGCATCCTCTGCTGGCACGGGTGATTGCCAACCGCATTTGGATGCACCATTTCGGCCGCGGCTTGGTGACCACGCCAGCCGACTTCGGCAGCTTGGGGGCACCGCCCAGTCACCCCGAATTGCTCGATTGGCTGGCGAGGGAGCTGATCGAATCGGGATGGAGCGTCAAGCACCTGCATCGCCTGATCCTGACTTCGACCACCTACCGCCAAATGCTGCGAACCGATCCCGAGCACCGACGGCTCGACCCTGATAACGCCCTCTTCGGAGGCGCCCGCTTACGGCGCCTCGATGCGGAAGCTTTCCGAGATGCCGCGTTGATGGCGGCCGGCAAGCTGGTGCGCGAATTTTCGGGTCCTCCCGTTCCGGTGATGGCCGATCGTGTCGGACGCTGGGTGTTGGGAGTGGAAAACCTGAACGCCGGACGACCGGGCAAGGAGATCCCGCTGGGAAAACGCGAATTCCGACGCAGCGTCTACGTGCAAGTCCGCCGCAGTCGCCCGGTCGCGGTCCTCGATACGTTCGATTGGCCGCGAATGGATCCAAATTGCGAGCAACGCCGCGCGTCGACCGTGGCGACGCAATCGCTGATGCTGATGAACAGCGACTTCATCTTGGAGGTGGCGGCCGACTTTGCCGACCGGGTGGCGAAGGAAGCGGGAGAGTCCTCGGCGGCGCAGGTCGACCGTCTCTGGCAGATCGCCTTCCAGCGTGTGCCCGCTCCGGAAGAACGGCAGGCCGCGATCACGTACTTGACGGATCAACAAGAGGCCTTGCGGGAACGGGAGGCCGCCACCGACGGCAAACAACCGGCGGGGAATGCCCCCCGCCGGGCCCTCCGGATGCTGTGCCAGACCGTCCTCAGCAGTAACGCATTCCTGTACATCGACTGAATGCCGTGGGGGAAACGCCGGCCGTCGGCCCCCGCGTTCCCCGGTTCCCCTCCGTCCGCTTGCTCCTTCCGTCAACGGGAATCAGTTCCTTGGATCATCAGTTTCAAACCCGCCGCGACCTGCTGACCGGTTCGGCCCTGCAACTCAGTACGCTGGCTTTGGCCTGGATGCTGGGGGATCGCCAAGGCCAGGCTTCCCCGCCGAAGCCGGACCTCGAACCGCGGACGTTCGACACGACCGTGAAACCGCCGATGCATCCTCCCCGCGCGAAGGCGATGATTTCGTTGTGGATGCAGGGCGGGCCGAGTCACCACGATCTGTTTGACCCCAAGCCGGAAATGGCCAAGTACGATGGCGAGCCGTTTCCGGGAGAAATCGATTACGACAACGCGGCCCAGGCCAGTTCCAAGGTTTTTGCCTCTCCCTGGAAGTTCGCTCCGCGAGGCGAATGCGGGATGGAGATCTCCGAACTGCTGCCGCATACCGCCTCGATCGCCGACGAGATCTGCTTGATCCGCTCGATGAATACCGGGGTGAATAATCACGGCCAATCGATCCGGGCGTTGCAAACCGGCCGTATCTTGGCGGGACGCCCGACCTTAGGCAGCTGGCTGACCTATGGGTTGGGATGCGAAGCGGATGATCTGCCCGCCTTCGTCGCATTGATCGATCCCGGCCAACTGCCGGTGTTGGGGGTGGAGAATTGGCAAAACGGTTTCCTCCCGTCGATCTACCAGGGGACCGTCGTGCGGCCGACCGAACCGCGGATCCTTGACCTCACCCCGCCCGCCGGTTTGGGAGGCAACCTCCAAGCACGCTCCCTGGCGATGCTGGAGCGTTTGAACCGCGAGCACCTCGAAGCGCGTCCCGGCTATCTCGATCTGAACGCCCGGATCGCCTCCTACGAGTTGGCTGCCAAGATGCAGATCGCCGCCACCGACGCGCTCGATCTTTCCCAGGAATCGCGTGCCACCCAAGAGATGTACGGGATGCACGCCGAGGATGCGACGACGCGCGAATACGCATCGCGCTGTTTGCTCGCCCGCCGCATGGTCGAACGCGGTGTGCGGTTCGTGCAGGTCTACACGCAAAACCAGGCATGGGACAGCCACAACGGGATCATCAAACGCCTGCCCGGAACCTGCCGGAAAGTCGATCAGCCATCGGCCGCCTTGGTGAAAGACCTCAAGACCCGCGGCCTGCTCGATTCGACCGTCGTCCACTGGGGCGGCGAGATGGGTCGCCTCCCGGTGATCCAGAACGATGCCGGCCGGGACAAGATCGGCCGCGACCACAACACCTACGGCTTCAGCAGCTGGGTCGCCGGAGGCGGTTTCCGCGGCGGCCATGTGCATGGCGAGACCGACAGCTGGGGGCATCACGCCATCCGGGATACGGTCCATCACTACGATTACCACGCCACCTTGCTGCACCTCTTTGGGCTCGACCATTCCCAGCTTTCCTATAAGTGGGCCAATCGCGAACAAACGCTGACCGACAACCAACCGGGTAACGTGATCAAGGAATTGTTAGCGTAGCCCCGTCGTTCATGCCTCAGGTGCCGAAGTGAGCGTTTCGCGGAAAAGTTGGTAAGCAGCCTGGCGTTCGGGCAACGGGAAGTCGTGGTCGCAGTCGGGGTGGCGGACTTGTAACGCTTTCGGGTTTCCGTAAAGCCGGAAGATTTTCCGCGCGGTGGCGGTCACGCGGTCGACACTGTCAGCC
>CAYNVI010000542.1:0-3508 GCA_964400585.1 uncultured Pirellulaceae bacterium
GGTTGGGGTGAGGGGGCAAAGACCCCCCCCCCTTTGGAGGTTTTCGCAGGACGGAGGGTCTGGGGGTTGGGGGGGGATTTTTGGGTCGATACCGTGACGCCGAGTGAGCCTCGGCTTTACCCCTGCCCCTTGCCTTTAAAAGGGGATGTCGCCGTCCTCGTAGGCCGCTTCGGAGAAGCCATCGTTCAGCTCTTCGACGTTGCCTTGCGGTTTGTCGCCGAGGATCCGAAAGCTGAGCGCTTCGGCATTCAAGAAATAGCGGACGTCGCTGTCGGCATCCCGCTGCCACTTGCGGCCGCTCAGGCGGTACGTGATCTCGACTTCGTCGCCGACTTTCATTTCGTCGACCGAGTCGCAGGCATCTTTGATGAAATCGACGGGGACGTAATTGGTGAAGCTCCCTTTTTCCTGTTCCAGGACGACCAGACGTTTCCGAAACCCCTTCTGCCCGTAAGTTTTGGTTTCTTCGATTACGCTGACGATCCCTTGGACTTTTGCATCACTCATGACTGGCTCTTTCTCTTCGCATTCGCGTGGTGCCCGGGCGATCGCATTCCGCGAGGCGATCGCAGTGGAGACTCTATCCTAGGTGTTGGGGCGGGGAGCGACACGGGGCCTTACCCGTCGGCGCTTTCCGCGTCGAGGCTCGCTTCGAGGAACTGCCCCATCCGCCGGAATTTGTCATAGCGTTGATCGACCAGCTTGTCGATCGGCACCTGTTCCAGTTCCGTCAGGGTCTGCGCCAGGAACCGTTTCAGGCGGTTGGCCATCTGGTGGTGATCGCGGTGGGCCCCTCCGAGGGGTTCTTCGATCACATCATCGACGACCCCGAGTTCGGGGAGATCGCGGGAGGTGAAGCGGAGGGCGGCGGCGGCTTGCGGAGCGTACTGGTGGCTTTTCCACAGGATCCCTGCACAGCCTTCCGGGCTGATTACCGAATAGTAGGAATTTTGCAGGACCGCGATCCGATCGCCGACGCCGATGCCGAGCGCACCGCCGGAGCCGCCTTCGCCGATCACGACGCAGATGATCGGCGTTTTCAAGCGACTCATCTTGAACATGCTTTCGGCGATCACTTGGGCTTGGCCCCGCTCTTCGGCTCCGATCCCCGGGTAGGCGCCGGGCGTATCGATGAAGCAGATCAGGGGGAGATGATACTTTTCGGCGAGTCGCATTTTTTGCATCGCCTTGCGGTAGCCTTCGGGATGGGCGCAGCCAAAGTGGCAGGCGGCCCGCTCCTTGTAGGTCCGGCCCTTCTGATGGCCGAGGATCATCACTTTGAAGCGATCGAGTTTGGCAAAGCCTGCCAGCAGCGCGCGGTCGTCGCCAAAGTGCTTGTCGCCATGCAATTCGACAAAGTCATCGAAGGCGAGATGGATGTAATCGCGGGTGTAAGGACGGTTTTGGTGGCGGGCGACCTGGACGGTCTGCCAGGGTTCGAGGTGGGCGTAGGTTTCCCGCAGTTCTTCGACCAATTGGCCGCGGAGGGCCCGGATGCGGTCTTCGTGGCCCGCCGGCCGGTCGGTCTGCTTTTCCAGTGTCGCGATCTGGTTCTCCAGCTCGACGATCTTGCGTTCAAATTCCAAGCCAGGGCCGGTGTCCATGGAAATGCTTACCAGGAAAAGCGGAGGAAACGGTCGCCGGGACGGCGGTCATCGAGTTGGATTTCCAAACAGCCGCTCAGTGCCTCTCCGGAACCCCCCCTACCCTACCCCTCTCCCGCGCTGCGCGGGGCGAGAGGGAACGAAAGGAGCCGCTGCGCGGCCAGTTGGCTGGTTTCCGGATAGGCTCTAAGAACGGAACAGGTCGTCCGGGTTTTTGAATCCGGGCATGTCGTCGAAGACGCTCACCTCGGGCGGTTTGGGCGTCCGCTTGAAAATCTTCAACTGCCGGAATTCTTTCAGGAATTCCCACAGGCTGGTGGGCCGGCCGTCGGGTTTTTTCGCCATCATCCGTTTCAACAACGCCGCGAATTCGGAAGTCACATTTTCGTTATGGACGATCGGGTTGGGGATGTTCGCGTTGAGATGCTTGCTGAGCAGGTCGTTGGAACTGGTCCCGGTGTAGGGCGGCCGTCCGGTCACCGATTCGTACAACACACAGCCGAAGCCGTAAATATCGGCTCGCTCATCGCACGCTTTTCCGCGGATCTGTTCGGGCGACATGTAGCTCTTGGTCCCTTGAATCTTCCCTTTGTAGAAGAGTTTGCCGAGCCCCCCCTTTTTCTTTTCCGCGATCTGGAAGTCGATCAGTTTGACTTCCCCGTCGCGGCTGACCAGGAAGTTGTCGGGCTTCACATCGCGATGGACCCAGCCCTTGTTGTGCATGAAGTACAGGCCCTCGGCCGCTTGCTCGATGATCTTTTCGAGCATGAAGGCGAGCGATTCGGGGCCGCGGCGGAGGGCCTGCTTCATGTTGAGTTCGCTGAACAGCTCCATCACCAGAAAGGGGGTCCCGCTTTCGATCCGGAACCCGTGGATATTGATCAGGCGGGGGCTGCTGGTCAGGCTGTGCGAGACGTTGTATTCGTGCTTGAGTCCGGCGATCTCCACCTTGTCGGTGCGGGCTTTGGCCCGCAGGACTTTCAACGCCACTCGGTCCTCAGTCTGCTCTTCGACCGCTTCCCAGATCTCTGCCGAGTTGCCTTGACGAATCAGGCGGGTGAGGCGGTAGGGGCCGAGGAAATCACGCGTTTTGGACATCGGCAAGCCAGCGAGCGGGGACGAGGGGCGAAGCGGCGACGCCTTATCTTATGCGGCCGGGCGGGCGGCTGAAACCGGAGCCTGACCGCCCTGCCCTCGGCTCAGCCCCCCTGCCCTGCTTCGAGGAGCTGCGTGTAGAGGGCCCGCAGCTGCCGCGTCATCGTCTGATGGCGGAACGGCTCGGTGAAGCGGGCTCGTCCGGTCTCCCCCAGCCGGCGGCGGAGGGGCGCGTCTTGGGCCAGCCGTCGCAAGCGGTCCTGCAAGCGTTCGATCTGCCCGGCCGGCACCAGGAAGCCGGTCTCGCCGTCCCGCACCACTTCGCGGGCCCCGTCGATGTCGTAGCTGACGACCGGTTTGCCCGCGATCAACGCTTGGGGAAGCGCCCGGGCCAACCCCTCGCGGTAGGAGGTGTGGACGAGCAAATCCATCGCCCCGATCAGGGCGGGGATCTCCTGTGGCGGGACCAGCCCGGTGAAGCAGAAATGCTCGGTGAGACCCAGCTGCGCGATGCGTCGCTCCAGCGGCTCGCGAAGGATCCCTCCCCCCACCAGCAGGAAACGGACCTCGGGCACCTGCCGGATCACCTCCTGGGCCGCCGCGATCAGATCGTCGTGTCCCTTGAGAGGAAACAGCCGCGCGATCTTGCCGATCACGATTTCCTCAGGACCCAGCCCCCAGCGGGCCCGCACGGCTTGCCGGTGGTGGTCCGCCTGCAGGAACGGTTCGACGTCCATCCCGCTGTAGATCGTCGTGAACTTTTCCCGCGGGGCCACTCCGGCGTCGACCAGCAGATCGGTCATCGCGTC
>CAYNVI010000543.1:0-3488 GCA_964400585.1 uncultured Pirellulaceae bacterium
GAGCCGTCTTCGTCGATTCGTTGGGCGAAGTGCCCGAGGGGTCGACGGTCCTCTTTTCGGCCCATGGCGTCTCCCCCGAGATTCGCCAACAAGCCCACCAGCGGAAGCTCTTCGCGATCGACGCGACCTGCCCGCTTGTCACCAAGGTGCATCTCGAGGCGATCCGTTATGCCAAGGCGGGCTACACGATCTTGTTGATCGGTCACCAAGGGCACGATGAAGTGATCGGGACGATGGGAGAGGCTCCCGAGGCGATCCATTTGGTCGAAACCGAAGAGGATGTCGATCGCCTGGAAGTCGCCGATACGAACAAGCTGGCTTACCTGACGCAGACGACCTTGAGCGTCGATGATGCCCAGCGAATCATCCGTCACTTGAAGGCGCGGTTCCCGCAGATCGAACACCCGCCGAAAGACGATATCTGCTACGCCACGCAGAATCGGCAGGAAGCGGTGCGCGAACTCGCCAAGCAGGCCGATGTCGTGGTCGTGCTGGGAAGCCAAAACAGCAGCAACAGCCAACGGCTGCGCGAATTGGCGGCGGAGCTGGAACGACCGTCCTACCTGGTCGATGGCCCGCAAGATCTTTCCCTCGATGCCTTCCGAGAAGAGATGACCGTGATGGTGACGGCCGGGGCGAGTGCTCCTGAATCGGTGATCCGCGAAACGCTCGATTGGCTCTCCCTGCATTTCGACGCGGAGTTGCAGGAACAAAGCGTCCGCCAGGAGGATGTCACTTTCCCCCTGCCACGGCCGCTGCGCAAGTTGTCCCCGACGTCCAGCTAGGGTTGTGCCGGGGGATCACCGAGGGCGGCGACTTCGAAGCGTCCGAACAGCAGATCGGTCGTCGGATCGTGGGCCTGCAGCATCAGCGTGCCCGGTTCCAACCGCCGCCCGCGGCGAGGATTCGGATCGGGCTCGCGACGATCTTGCCAGTCATTGACTTGGATCCCGTTGACCCACGTCGCGATCCGCGCTCCCGTGGCGACCAGCAGCAGCGAAAACCATTGTTCGTCTTCGGCGGCGACGATCCGCGCCGGTTCCCGCTTGAAAATTCCTCCGGTTCCCCAATCGGCCGGCCGCAGGGGGGAATCGTCGATCGTCGCATTGGAGATCTGGCATTCGTAGCCATTCATCTGTTCTCCTGGAATGCAGCGGAAAAAGATTCCCGAATTGAGGTCGGGTGCGTTGGTCCGGCAGGTGGTCAGCAATACGAAATCGCCGAAGGCTTGCCGCGATTCCAGCTGGCCGCGTCCCCCCGTGACGTGCAACTGGCCTTGGTCGTTCAGGACGAAGTCGCCCGCCATTTCGGGGTATCGTTTCCACTGCGGCAAGCCGTCCGTCGGTCCCTCGGCTGCCTCCGGGTCGGCGGCGGTGAGCAACGACTGGAGGCCCAGCGGTCGCAGACGCAGGTTGCGAAAGGCGACTTTCCCTTGGTTGTGTTGCAGCGAGATTCGCCCGGCCGGGACCGGCTCGGGCGATTCGTACTGCAGGACCTGCTGCCCGTCGTGCTCGACAACGACTTGGTTCCCTTCCACGCGAACGTGATAGCGATGCCATGTGTCGTCGGCGAGCGGGCCGATCGCCTCGGGGTCGACTTGGCTGCGACCGACCAGGCTGCCGGTCGGAAAGGGGTTGCTCGGAGGGGCGATATTCAGTTCGTAGCAATCGCTCGCGGGGTCCTGGGGACTGAGCGGCGTCCGCAGGAAGATCCCGCTGTTGGTCTCGTTGGCCGCCCGATACTCCAACTGCAGTTCGTAGTTTTCCCAGTCGACCGAAGTGGCCAGGAAACTCGGTTCGCCCGCGTCGACGGTGATCGTTCCCTCGTCCACCCGCCAGTTGGCGTCGCCGACGATCTGCCAGCCGAAAAAAGATTGGCCGTCGAACAGCTCGATCCAACCTGCCTTGGCTTCCTCTGCCGGCAGCCGTCGGGCCAGCAAGGCGTCGGGGTCGATCACGGTCTCCTGCGGTTCGTTCGATGGTTTTGTTTCTGCGACCGGCTCGGCAGCCGAGGGGGCCTCCGTCGAGGAGGGAGCGGCCGGCTCCTCGGCCTGCTGCCGACAGCCACTGCTCAGCGGCAAGAGGAGCAAGCCCAGCGAAATCGATCGAACCAAGCGGGAGGAAGGGAAACGCACCATCGGTTTATCGCTGAATCGAGGAAGGAGAAGAGGTTGGTACGTTGCAGCGCGGTCCGCACGCTTAAACGTATCCGTAACGTTCGAAATAGTCGGACCACGCCTCGCGGATCATCGCTTCGTCTTCCGGAGGCAAGGCATGCCGGTTGGCCTGGTAGCCGCGGTGGTGATCGGTGACCCATTGCTGCAGCAACGGTTTGAGCTGCTCGAAACCTGCCAGGTCGAGATGCTGATAGATCGATTCGACACAGGCGACCGGGTCGGCGACCAGGTCCTCGTAACGAACCTGCATCACTTGGTCGGCGGGCAGCTCCGCGATTCCGGCGTGGAAAGCCCGATACATCCGCTGCAGGCATTCGACCACGTAGGGGCGGACGCGGTCGGGATCGACCTTTTGAAAGGCTTGGACCTCGACCAGGGAACGCCATAGTCGACAGGTCGAAGGGAACAGGCTCCGCGGATCACGCGTGATATGGACGAATTTGGCGCCGGGAAAGGACTTGGCCAGCAGGCGGACGCGGCCGGTATGCGTGGGGCTCTTCAGCACCAACGGTTTGCCGGTGCGGTAGGTGACCGCCTGCAGGAAGTATCGCAAGCGATCGACCCACCGCTGCTCTGCGGCCGGAGAGATCTGCTGCCAGTCGAGGTAATTCAGGTCGGGCGGATCGCTGTTGGGGAATGCCAGCCAGCGGTAGGGGGAAGGCAGGCCCAAGTTCATCAACGCGAACTCGTCTTCCTGGGGTCGATCCCAACCGGCGGTCATGTTGTCCATCGGACGTTTCGACGGCAACAGCCAGTTTCCGAAACGGGTGAACGCCCATTCGGAGACCAGGAAGTGGTGGGGCGCAAAGCATTGATAGGTGGAGGGGCTCGAACGGCTCGGTTCGAGCACCATCAGTTCATGCAGCAGGGTGGTCCCGCTTCGCCAATGTCCTAGGATGAATAGCGGCGGTTGCCGCAGCGGCGTCGCTTTGATCTTGCGGTGCAGTAGGAGCCGCTGGAGTAGCCACAGGCCTTCGTTGATCGGCGTGCAGAGCGAGACCACGATGGCCATCCCGATACGCGAGGGGTGGATGCGAGCTCCCGACTGCCACAGCAGCTTGACCCAGGCTGCCACCCGCATGCCGCTCCAGAACCGTGGCGAATAGAACGGGTACGGATGAAATTCGGGAGGCTTGATGGGCGGGGGCGAGGAGGCCGCCGCGGGGGCCGTCGCGGGGCGGGCAGGGGGACGGGGCGAAGCAGACAAAATGACGGCGATTTTTGGAAGAAATGCGGAGGGCCGCAGCCCGGCGGAAAACCGATCGGATCGAATTTTATGCTAGTCGGCGGCGCGGGGAAACGCCACGCGAGG
>CAYNVI010000544.1:0-3487 GCA_964400585.1 uncultured Pirellulaceae bacterium
GACGACATCGATGGCATTGTCGGCGAACGGGATCGCGGCGAGCTCGCCGGTGCAGAGGGTCGTCTGGTCGATCCCCTGCGCGTGGAGCCATCGGCGGGCATAAGCGACGCGGGACCAACTGAGGTCGAATCCATAGCTTTGCACCGGCGCGTCAAGGCACGGCACGACGCCCGCCAGCGTCGTGGCTTCACCGATTCCGGCTTCGAGGACCGAGCGGGGCTGGCAGAGCGACTGCACCGTCTCGGCAATCTGGGCTGCATAGTCCCGCTTGTGCTCCGCCATCGCGGGCAGCTGCATCGCCTCGATGTAGCTGCCCGTTTGCAGGTCGTAGGCGATCTCGATGATCTCCTTGGTGTTGTGCTCGACGCCGCGTTCGCGACGCAGCAACTCGCTGATATTCTGGCCTGCGGCGTAGCTCGCTTTCCATTGGCGAGGGGTGGTCATCAGCGGGGTCTCCTCAAGCGTCGCGGCATAGCGGGTTCGGCGGCATCCGGTGCGCGTTATCCATAGCCGATCAGGCCGTGGCGAGTCCAGGGAGATCGGCGTGGGGGAAATCGCAGCCGGCATGCTGCCCGCCCCGCAGATCGGACCGCTCCAAAAGATGTGGACAAACGTGCAGACCTGCGATAGGTTGGCTGGTGGTGGGGCAGACCGTATTCCGCGGTCGCCGGGGCAGATCGGCTAGGCAGTGAAGGAGAAGAGGATGGATCAGACAACGCAGGCTTCCGAAGCGATGGCAGCGGCCGAGACGTTGCTCCGCGAGCGGTTTGGGATGGAGGCATTCCGTTCCGGCCAACGGCCGGTGATCGAAGCCTTATTGGCGGGACGTTCGGCCGCGGCGGTGTTCCCGACGGGAGGTGGCAAGAGCCTTTGCTACCAGCTTCCCGCTTTGCAGTTTTCGGGGGTCACGCTGGTCGTCAGTCCTCTGGTCGCTTTGATGAAAGATCAGGTTGACCAGCTGCGAGCCAAGGGGATCGCGGCGGGGCGGCTCGATTCGAGCCTCACGCCCGCCGAGTTCCGCAGCTGCCTGCAAGGCGTCCGCGAGGGGACGATCAAGATTGTCTACGTGGCGCCGGAGCGGTTTTTCAACGAGCGATTTCGGGCGGCGATCCAGCAATGGAAGATCTCGCTGTTCGCCATCGACGAAGCGCATTGCATCAGCCAATGGGGACATAATTTCCGTCCCGACTACCTGAAATTGGCCGGCGTCGCGCGGACGTTGCAGGCCGAGCGGATGTTGGCGCTGACCGCCACCGCCACGCCCCCCGTTTTGGAAGATATTCGGGAGGCCTTCGCGATTGCGCCGGAAGATGCGATCCGCACGCCTTTCTTTCGGCCCAATCTCCAACTGGCCAGCACGGTCGTCAGCGAGGAGACACGGATGCCGCAATTGCTGCAACGTCTGCAGCAACGACCGGCCGGCCCCACGCTGGTCTACGTTTCGCAACAAAAGACCGCCGAAGCGGTTGCCGAGTCGTTGGCCGAGGCGGGGTTGCCGGCCCGCGCCTACCACGCCGGCATGCCGCCCGAGGAACGCAGCACGATCCAACAATGGTTTCTCGCAGCGGAGGAAGGGATCGTGGTCGCGACGATCGCCTTCGGGATGGGGATCGACAAACCGAACATCCGCTACGTCTACCATTACAACCCGCCACGCTCGCTGGAGAGCTACGCCCAGGAGATCGGCCGGGCAGGACGCGACGGGGCGGAGGCGAACTGCGAACTGCTGCTGGTCCCCGAAGACCGCATCGTGCTCGATAATTTCGTTTACGGAGATACTCCCACCCGGGAAGCGGTGCGGCGGTTCATCGATTTGATCGCCGGCCAGCCGCCGACGTTCTATCTCAGCCAGTACCGCTTCAGCGCGGAGACCGACATCCGCATCTTGGTGCTCAAGACGTTGTTGACCTATCTGGAACTGGAAGGCTACCTGGCGGGGATTGCGCCGCGCTACGACACCTTTAAATTCAAACCGCGGGTCGCTTCACAGACGATCCTCAAACACTTCCAAGGGGAAAAACGCGAATTCATCGGGGCCTTGCTCGCCGCCGCGGTCAAAGGGCGGACTTGGTTTTCGCTCGATCTGATCAAGGTGGGGCAACGCTTGGGCTACGAACGTCAACGAATGGTCCGAGCCCTCGATTTCCTGGCCGAACAGGAATGGCTGGAAGTCCAGACAGCCGATCTGGTCCACGGCTATCAGCGGCGGGCCGCGATCGAGGATCCCGAGGGCTTGGCCGAGGAACTGCATGGTCGTCTGCGGCAACGCGAGCGGTCGGAGATCGCCCGGACCGACCGAGTGCTGGCCTTCGCCGAGGCGCAGGAATGCTTGGCGGGGCAGCTGTCCAGCTACTTCGGCGAACCGCTCGAAACCCCCTGCGGGGTGTGCAGCGCCTGCCGGGGTGAAGGGCAACAGACGCTCCCCTCGCCGTCACGGTTACCGATCGGCACCAGCGCCCGCTCGGCGGTGGAAGCCTTGGCTCGCAGGTTTCCCGACCTGCTCGATTCGCCGCGCCAGAAAGCCCGCGTGCTCTGTGGCCTGTCGAGTCCCGCCTTGACGCGGGCCCGGATCAGCCGCCAACCGGTCTATGGGATTTGCCACCGCGTTCCCTTTGCCGATGTCCTGGAGCAATTGCAGGAATCGTAGCGTTTAGCTTTGGGTGCCGATCACCAGGAAGCTGGGATTGAGGGCTTCGAAGCGTGTTCGGTCCAGCTGAAAAAAGCCGCGTGAGATATTGATCATCTTGATGTCCGAAATCAGGTTGGTTTCGGCCATCGCCTGTTGGACCGCCACCAGGTTGTCGGGGCTGCCGACATTGACCACCATCCTTCCGCCCTCGGTCAGGCGGGCCGCCGCAGCGGTCACCAGATCGGGAACGGTGCGGCCGCGTCCGCCGACGAAAACCGCATCGGCGTCTGGGAGTTCGGCGAAGGCTTCCGGGGCCTGGCCATGGACCGGGACCAGCGCCGGACGGTGGAAGTTTTTCGCGTTCTCCAACATCAGGCCGTAGTCCTCGGCATCCATTTCGATGGCATAGACTTTGCCGTTGACCGTGATCCCCGCCGCTTCGATCGCCAACGCGCCGCTGCCCGCCCCCACGTCCCAGACGACGCTGTCGGCGGTCAGGTCGAGTTCGCCGAGCGCGATGCAGCGGACTTCGTTGGGCGTCATCAGCCCCCGCTTGGGCCGGGACTGCAGGAAGGCGTCGTCCGGATTGCCGAAGAGTCGATGGGGGCGGATGTCATCGGGGCGATCAGCGGCCCCGCGGCGACGGACCAGGATCATCACGTTCAGCGGGGCGAACGACTGACCGCGGATCGTGTGCAGGTCGCCATGCGTCACCGTCTCGCCCGGCGCCCCCAGGTTTTCGCAAACGTAGGCGGTGAAGTAATCGATGCGGCGGTCGAGAAGGGCTTCGGCCACGACCGACGGGGGGATCTCTTCGGTCGTGAAGAGACCGACTCGCTCGGAGGTCCGGATCTGGTC
>CAYNVI010000545.1:0-3476 GCA_964400585.1 uncultured Pirellulaceae bacterium
CAGTACCGTGGCAGGACCTCTTGCCAGGCCGTCAGCCAGATCACAAACGGGGTGATCCGCTGCTGCCGCGCCGTTTCCTCCAAGCGACGCCGCAGGCTGGGTTCCAGCGTGCGCTGCACCGTCACCGACGCGACCGCGGCATCGCCAGCGGCCGTCCGCGGCGGAGACACCTGCAGCGGGGCGGTGGTCGGCGCATCGGTCAGTCGATCGACCCAATACGTCAAGCGAAGGGCACCGGCATCCGCGCTGTAGGACTGCTGATCCAGGCGGACCATCGCAGGCCAGACGAGCGGCGGTGGGGTTATCAAGCTGTCGGGATCGGCAGGCGAGGCGTCTCGTCGGCGCCGGAGGTCCTCCCAGAGGAGCAGTAAGGAACTGCCATCGCAGACCAGATGGTGGGCCACCAGCAGCAGCCGGTACGTCTGCGTTCCGGTGCGGACCCAGGCGGCACGGGCCAAGGGAGAACGCGCGAGCGAAAAGGGTTCGTGGATCAATCGCTTGCGCGTCGCTTGCCACCAGGTCGCTTGGGCGGCTTCGTCCCGATCGGCAAGGTCGATCTGTTCGACGGGCAGCGGCGACGATTCGCCGGCGCTAGCCTCGACGGTTTGCACCGGACGTCCCGCGGCGTCGACATCAAAGCGGACGCGCAACGCTTCGTGGAAACGAGGGAGCGAGGCGAGCGTTGTGACCCACGCTGCGGGATCTTGGACGTCGGTGAGGGTCAGCTCGACGTCGATGTGCAGGAAGGCGTCGTGTCGCCCGAGTTGCTCGAGGAACCAAAACCGCTGTTGAGCCGCTGTCAGTGGAAGCCCCGACGCCGCGTCGCGGTCGGAAGGCCGAACGTCTGGCCCGGCCGCAATGGCGGAACCGCGGGAGGCGGGTGCTATGGCATTGGGGGCCGAGCCCGCTGCGGCCGACGTTTCGGCCTCGCGGCGCGCTGCCAGTCGCGCGGCAAGCTCCCCGAAACGGGGTGCTTCCGCCAGCTCGCTGTGCGAAAGGGTCACGCCCAACTGCTCGGCGATCCGGCTCAGCAGTTGGGTCGCGGTCAGCGAATGACCGCCGCAATCGAGGAAATGTTGATCGCGGCGGGCCACGGGCAATTCCAGCAGGTCGCACCAGAGGGGCGCGAGCTCGATTTCAGCAGGGGATGGCGAGCTTTCAGCGACGCGTTCGGGGGGCGATCCCGCGCCGTCGTGGGTCCAGACGTCGGCGGCGGACCGGCCGCTGCCCAGCCGCTCCGCAGCCTCGTTCCCGGCGGTCGGCGGCGCGTCGTCGGCCGGAGCCTCCCAGGTGTGACGCGACTGCAGGCTCCCCTCTCGAAATTGCTGGCGGCATTGCAGACGCTGCAATTTGCCGCTCGATGTCTTCGGCAAGCTCCCCGCGTTGGCCAGCACAATCGCCTGGGGAGAGAGCCCGAAATGCTGGAAGAGGGTCTGGCGGATCGTCTCGACAAGCGTCTCGGCGGCATAGCGTTTCGGCCGGAGGACTTCCTGGACGATCACCAACTGTTCCCCCGCCTCCTCGTCGACGGTAAAGGCGATCCCGCCATCCCGACGGAAGGCGGGATGAGCCTCGGCGAGTGCCGCTTCGAGGTCCTGCGGAAAAAAGTTGCGCCCGGCGACAATGATCAGCTCTTTGCGACGTCCCGAAACAAAGAGTTCGCCCTCGTACAGGAATCCCAGGTCCCCGGTGCGGAGAAAACGTGCCTGGGGATCTTCCTCCTGACCGGCGAGGGGCACGTCGAAGGTTTCGGCCGACCGCTCGGGCTGTTGCCAGTAGCCATCGGCCACTGCCGGGCTGCGGACCCAGATTTCGCCGACCTCTCCCGCGGGCACGACGATCCGCTGCTGTGGATCGACGATGCGGATCTCGCACGATTCGACCGGCCGGCCGCAGCCCACCAGATCGAGCGGACGGTCGTGCGTCGCCCGCCCGTTCATCTCCCAGGGGATCGCCCGCGGCGCTGCCGCCTGGAGGGCCGTGGCCGAAAACTGCCGGGTGACCGGCTTTGTCCCCAAGGGCTTGGCGGTGATCGCCAGCGTCGCTTCGGCCATCCCGTAAGCCGGCGTCAGCGTCGTGGCGGAAAAGCCGAAGGGGGCGAAGCGTGCTTGGAAGCGACGCATGGTGGCGGCGCGGATCGGCTCGGCACCGACGGTCGCCACTTGCCAGGAGGAGAGATCGAGCCCTTCGCAGGCTTCGGGACGAATCTTGCGGAGACACAGCTCGTAGCCAAAATTGGGGCTGGCCGTCGAGGTCCCGCGAAAGCTGGAGATCGCTTGCAACCAGCGGATCGGCTGTTGGACAAACGACAGCGGGTCCATCAAGACGCTCGGGCGGCCGCCGAACAGCGGCAGCAAGATCCCGCCGATCAGCCCCATGTCGTGATAGGGAGGCAGCCAGACAACCGCGACCGCCTGGGGAACATCAAAGGCGGCGTAGCCTTGTTGCACGTTGGCCATCAGATGGTGGTGGCGGAGCGTCACGCCTCGCGGCGTCCCGGTCGAACCGGAAGTGTATTGCAGCAGCGCGACCTGGGAAGCTTGCGTCGTCCGTGGCCGATAGTGGGTCGCCAGGCGGAGGTCGATTTCATCGGTCGCCAACGCCGCGTCTTGGCAGACCTGCCAAAGCGGGCTTAGCGATTCTCCCAGGATGCTCCGCTGGCTGAGCATGATCCTGGCGTCGGCTTCGGCGGTGATCGCTTGCAGGCGAGGAAGCGTCTGCCGCAGGCGAAAGCCGTCGGGCGGATAGACCGGAACGGCCACCATCCCGGCATACATGCAGGCAAACAACGAACTGACGTAGTCGATCCCCGGCGGCTGCACGATCAGGACGCGATCGCCCGGGCGGCCCTCTTCCGCCAAGACCGCCGCGATCGCTCGGATTCGCTCGTCCAGTTCCCCGTAGGTGACCCGGGTTTGCTGATCTTGGATCGGGCCAAGATGCGTGTAAGCCCAACGCTCCCCCGCAGTCTCAGCGCGCCAGCGACACAGGTCGACGAAATTGTCGATCGAGGCGGGGGGAGGCGGCAGCGCCGAACCGGAGGGACTGACGTGGTGCACAAACTTGACTCAGCGGAGCGGGTAGGCGCTAGCCCCCGGCCTTTCGCGACGAGCCGGCGGCGAGCGCCGAAACCGCTGAAATGACCGATAGACAGCGTAAAATACGGGATTTGAATCGGAAAGTGGCGGCGTCCCCCAGTTTATTCGGAATTGGCAATCTTGCGACGGAGGGGGCAGGCAACCCTCCCCGCGAGACATTTTGTTAGCGGAGCGGCGCCAGCCGCCCGGTATTTCTTGCGGATTTTCTTTGCAACACCGGAGGGCTCGCGCCGTTCCGCTACAAAGTAAGGGGGATTGGAGGCGGAGTCCCGAGCCACGGTGCCGCTGTTTCGCAGCAGGAGAACTCACGATGCGGGAAAGAGCGATCACGCGTGTGGCCTGCTGGGCGGCCTGCGAGATCGGAAGAGCACACGTCTG
>CAYNVI010000546.1:0-3474 GCA_964400585.1 uncultured Pirellulaceae bacterium
GTGTTGTAGAACGTCCGTTCGGCATGCCACGTCGCCCGTTCAAAGGCCGGTCCGTAAAGCTATTTCTCAGTGAGTCGCAATAGTTCCTGCTCGGCCCCGGTCCGTTCGGCCATCAGCCGCGCGATCCTCGATTCGTCGTAGACCCCGTGATCGAAGGCGATCGTGAACGCTTTCACGGGCGATTGCTGCAGCGTGGTGGCCAGCCCCAAGATCGAACAACTGTCGATGCCACCCGAAAGGTAGCAGCCCACCGGCACATCGGCTTCCAAACGCGTCGCCACCGCATCGATCAAGCGGTCCTGGACCCCTTGCACGTAGGGCTGCGGGTCGGCGTTCGCATCGTGTGATTCGGGGAAGACCAAGTCCCACCACCGCTCGGTCCGCGATTCCAAACGTCCGTTTCGCTGCTCCACGATCAACATATGTCCGGGCTTCAAAGCCTCGACGCCCTCGAAGGACGTCGTCCCCGGCACCATCACCTGCATCATCTGGTGGAGGGCAGCCTTCGGGCAAAGCTGCGGGTTGACGTCGGGATGCCGGAGGATCGATTTGACCTCCGAACCCCAAAGCACGCCGCCTTCATTGATCGCGTAATAAAGGGGTTTGACGCCGAACCGATCGCGGATCAGGATCAGCCGCTTGTTCCGATTGTCGTACAGCACGATCGCGAATTCGCCCCGTAACTGCTGGACGAATTCCAGCCCGTGCTGCAGGTACAGCGGCAAGGTGATCGCGCTGTCGCTTTTGCCGCTGCACGCGAAGCCCTGGCAGGCCAATTCCGTCCGCACCTTCTTGTAACCGTACAGCTCGCCGTTGACCGTGACCGCGTAATCGCCATCGGTCGTTTCGATCGGCTGATGCCCGTGGTCGAGTCCGACGATGGAAAGGCGCGTGTGCCCCAAGGCAAGGCCCTCGTCGAGGAACAGCCGACTGCCGCGATCATCGGGGCCGCGATGGTCGAGCACATCGAGCATGCCATCCAGCGCGAACCGTAGTTCACGTTCGGTTCTTCGCGAAGGGTTCCAAAATCCGGCGATACCACACATAGAGTTTGATTCTGATCGATGGAAATGATGGGGATAAAAAGGACCGGGAAAGCCCTCGGCCCGGCTTGTGAGGTCACTGGATTCCCGGCCCCCAGGGATCGCGGCCAGGAGGCGGCGCGGTCCCAGCAAGATGCTTCTGCGATGGACGCCGCTAGATTCCGCTGATCCGATCGAGTCGCCCCAGGACGGCAGTGAGCAAAGCTTGACGCACGAAGACGGCCCCCGCTGCCTGGGCAAAGTAAAGATTTCGCTCGGTCTCATCCAAATCGACCGATAACTCGTCGTTCCGCGCCAGCGGATGCATGATCACCGCCCCCTCTTTGAACTGGCATCCCATATCGAGTTTGTAGCGGTTGTCCAAATTGCGGTAACTGTCGCCCAGGAAAGCGATCGAATTGACGTAGACGACATCGAGCTCGGGAAGGACTTTCTGGACGTCATTGGTGATGTCGATGGGGATCGGTGATTGTTCGATCGGTTCGGTCAAATCGAGCCCAACCGGGTCTGCCATCTCCGAGACGACGGTGATCCGCTCGACCGCTTGGGTGAACAGCAGCGAAAGCCGCAGAAAACTCTTGACCGCACGCATCGATCCCGGCGTTCCGACGATCCCCAGATGGACGCGCCGGTCTGGCGGGCAAGCGTCCGTGGCCAGCTCGGGACGCCATTTCAACAAGGCAAACCAATCGACCAACGCCTGGGTGGGATGATGTCCCGAACCGTTCCCGGCATTGATCAAGGGCCGCTGCAGGTTCGTGCGAATCTTTTCCACGCTGTCGGTGTCGGGATGACGCATGATCACGACGTCCCCATAGGTGTTGAACATCTCGCCAATATCGGCCAGCGATTCTCCTTTGGCGATTCCCGTGACTTGACCGTCGGGAACCGACAGGACTTTGCCGTCCAGACGCAGCGCCGCGCTCTCAAAGGAAAGACGTGTCCGGGTACTCGCTTCAAAGAAGGCGGTGATCGCGATCTTGCCGTCGAGCGGCTTGTCGAATTCGACGTCGCGCGATTCCAGCAAGGCCGCCAATTGAGAAAGGGCGACCACGGTGCGGCGGTCAAACTGCCGGGGATTGACGATCGACTCGCCGGCAAGCGCTTCCAGCGGCGGGCGGTCGACCACCCCCGCCGTTGCCTCCAACAGCGACGTGGGCTTCAGACGTCTGCCCTTGGAATTGCTCGCCTGCGTTGCCAACGGGTTGGCAGGGCGTTGCTTTGCTTCTATGTCCACAGGGGTCACCAGATCCGTTTTTTTGTTGTGTCGATCACGAACAAGACGATCAGCAGCACGACACCCGCGCTACACAGCAGCAGACCGCCATATACGAAAAATTTCATCAGCCAAAGCGGAAACAGCGTCATCCTTGGGCTCCTCCTGCAGGTACGTCCGCGGTCGGATCGAGCTGCGCCAAGCGACGGAAATCAAAATCGTCGGGGCACAGCCAGGTCAACAGCCCAAACACGATTCCCGAGACCGCCGCCCCGATCAGCGAGGCGGTAAAGTAGCCGATCGCAAAGTAGGCGATCAGACCCATCGTGCTGCCCAGGATCATCGCCGCCGAGGCCGCGACCGGGCTGGCCCGTCGCCAGTACAGCCCTCCCAGGATCGGCCAGATGCAACTGCCGACCATCGGTCCCGCGAAGAAGAGGACCGTCGCCAAAGTTCCGACGTTCGGAAAGGCGACGCCCCAGGCAAGCAAGCCCAGCCCAATGATGCTGAAGGAGGCCCAGCGGCGTTTCCGCCGGTCCAAGGCTTCCGCCGACAAGGGCGGCTCGGGCGGGGCCTGGTCTTCCTCCAGCGTGCCCCGCGAAGGCTGGGGGCTGGAGACGCCCTGGGAGACAAAAAAGAGCGGCTCGATGATGTCGTTGACCAACAGATCCGAGGTGGCGGCCAAGAGGCTGTCGATGCTGGAGGCGAGGGAGCAGAAGACCACGATGAAGACCAGCAAAGCCCCGGCAAACCCTAACAAATTGGCGGCGACCAAGGGGCCCACCGTATCGGGTTCACTGACGCCGATCCCCAGCGCCGGGGCAGCGAGCCCCAGGAATCCTGCCACGATCGGAACGGGCAGCCACAGCAGGCCCCCCAACGCATAAGCCTTCGGGCCGACGCCTTCACGCATCGCAAAGGCACGACTCCACCAGACGTTGCTATGGAAGATCTCCCCGAATCCAAACAGCATGTTATTGAACAATGCCATCAATGCCGCGGGGAAAAAGACCGACAGCAACATCGGCCGCTCGGTCTTCAGCGTCGTGTGGATCTCCTGCATGTCGATCTGCGTGAGCACCGCCACCGAGACGACGATCAGGCCCACCAGATCCAGCGTCGACGTCTTGCCGCCGGAGTTGACCCCCGACAGCAGGGTGACGCCCTCGACACCGTAGTCGACGGGATCGACAGCGTCGAACGGCACGTCGAGGA
>CAYNVI010000547.1:0-3463 GCA_964400585.1 uncultured Pirellulaceae bacterium
CACGCATGGGGACGCACCTGGTCATCGACCGTGAAGCCTTCGGAATCGGCGTAGCCGGCCACATCCAACCAGTGCCGACCCCACCGTTCGCCATAGTGGGGCGAGGCGAGCAGGCGATCGACCAAGCGGCGGTAACCAACGACGCCCTCTGCTGGCCGCAAGGCATCCAGCAAGGCCTCGGTTGCCGGCAGTCCCCAGAGGCCGAACGAGAGCCGACGGGCAAGCCGGGCGGGAGCAGCTTCGGGGGAAAATCCCAAGCCTTGTTCAGTCAACCGGCGGAGGATGAAGGCGTCGATCGGATTCCGCACCCGCGAGCGATCCGGCAGCCGAGGAACCTCGGGGCGGACGATCGGTTGCAGCGACCAGTGCGCCCGCTCTTCTGGGGTGATCAAGGGCCCGTCGATCGTCTGCGGTTCCGGACGCAACGTTTGCGCCCCCTGATCGATCCACCGCCCCACCTGTTCGATCTGCTCGGCCGATAGCAGGTGCCCTTCCTCCGGCGGCATCTCGCCGTCTCGCAAGCGTTGATAAAGGAAGCTGGCTTCGCGGTCGCCCGGCACGATCGCTGCGCCGCTGTAGCCCCCTTCCTGCAGCAAGCGAACCAAACGCACGTCGAGATCGCCTTCGACCTCGCCCGCTTCCCCGTGGCAATGGAAACAAGCCGCCTTGAAGATCGGGCGGATGTCCCGTTCGAACATCACTTCGGGAGCCGCTGCGACGGCCTGGGGCAAGGGCCCCCAAGCAAATGCCGAGAGCACGATTCCCCAGGCGAGGAACCGATATCGCTGGGCGAGGAACCGATACGTCAGGCGCACTCTAGGCAGGAATCGAGACACAGCGCGATCGTCCAGTGCAAGGCGGGAAGGGGCAGGCGAGATCTTCAATCGTAACGTGTTGCTGTCCCGCTCACAAACTCGGGCCACATATGCGGACCTCGCCCCGCCTGCCAAGGCAGCCCGTCCGCGGCGTGTCAGCCGCCCGCGGCGCTACAGCGACAAGCCGAGCGGATTGACCCACAACAGCAACAACAGCGAGCCCAGCAGCAGCATCCAGATCAGCATCGCCTTGCGGGTCCCCGCTTTGGCCCGTTCGGTTTCCCACCAGGTTCGCGGCCGGACGCCCTGCAGCAAAAACGTGCCGATCCCCGCCAGGTTGATACAAATCACGTTGGCGCCGGTCAGCAGCAAGGCTTTCGAGGCCAAGTCGAATTGGCCGTTGCCCAACAGCAAGCCAGCGGCCACCAGCGGAGGCATCAGCGCGACTGCGACCATCACGCCGATCACCGCTCCGGAGAATCCGCGGGTGAAGGCCAAGGTGCCCGCGCTGCCGGCGGAAAACGCCAACAGCAAGTCGCCCCAGCCGACATCGGTGCGGGAAGCGATGGCGGGGGTGGCGGGATCGACGACAAAAATCGCTCCGATCACGATCGCCAGGAGCAACGCGGAAGCCACCCCGGTGAGGTTGGTCACCGCCGCGTTGCGAAGCAAATCGGTATCGCCCAGCGTCGTCGCCAGCGACATCGCGACGTTGGGGCCCAGCAAAGGGGCGATCACCATCGCGCCGATGACAACCGCCACATCGTCCCGCATCAGCCCGACCGCCGCGACCACGGCGGACAGCAGCGTCATCCCGACGAACACGCGAGAAACACCGATGCTGTCGACCACTTCGTGATACAGTTCCTCGCGACTGATCCGGGGGCGTTCTCCGGAGGGTTCGGGGGACTGGCCCGTCGCCTCCGTCTCGTCCTGCCCGTTTTCCGGTTCCGGTTCCGGTTGGGGCCGAGGACGCGGCAACACGGCCTCCACCGGAAACAAGACCACGTGGAAACCGTCAGTCGTCGAGCACTGCTGCTCGAACTCGTCCATGATCGGTTCGGTCTCTTCGGCGGGGACCAACAGGTGCAAGACGGTCTGCCCGTTGTCCTGATCATGCCAACGCCCCAAGACTTCCCGTCCCTTGAGCAGTTCTTCGGGCGTTTTCCCTAGACCAGCGGGAACATAGATCTGCATCACCCGGAGTGCCATCAAGCTCATCCTGCCAGCGAAAAGGAAGGGGACAGCACCGCGAGGAGGAACGCCCCATGCCCTGACGAACCGCGCCGTCTGGGAAGCCCTTCGCCCCCACGCTCCCGCCGGCTTGCCGAATCGGCATCTCGAGGCCGCTTATCGAGACCTCAGGGAACGAAGGCCCGCTGCTTATTTTCGCAGCCGCGGGGCTTTCCGCCAGCCGGCGACCGAGGCGGGGTCCTGCAGCAGCACTTCAGCCTCGCCTTCCAACGCTTCAGCGCCGTTGGTCAGCTGCACGACGGCGGTCACCGTGTCGCCTGCGGGGGCCGCTCCCGGGGGCCAAGGGATCGCGACATGCAACGAATCAAAGGGAGAAGATCGCCGCAGCTCGGCCACCTCCGCGGGGGAATATTCCCACCGGCCGATTTCGGCGTCTTCGCGGTCGGACGAAGGAGCGACGATCCTGACCGTCAGCCCCGCATCGATCGCCGCCCCGCGCATGTCCAGGGTGCGACCTTGTTCATCGACGAAATGGAGGACCAGGTAGATGCCTGCGGAGGAATCCTCGTCGTCGAATTGATGGGCTCCCGAGAAGCCAGGATGAATCGCCAGGGCCGTCGGTTGCGGCGGCGGCAGGACCGCTTCCTCCAGCTGCCGCTGGGCGTCGGTTTTGGGGATTTGATTCGGCGGCAGTTCCGGTCGCGCCCGGGAGGATTGGGGAGGCGAGGGGGTGCCGAGCTCGATCTCCGGCATCTCCAGATCATCCAGACGAGGCGGCACCAATTCCGAATCGCCATCCCCTTCCGGCGATGTCCCGCCCGGTACCTCGATCCGCCGCTCGTCGACCGAACGGTCGTCGTCCTCGCGAGGGATTCCGGAAGGCGGCGGCAGGAGCCGGGCATCGAAACGATCGGGGGAATCGTCGCCGTCCGTCGTCCCCGACGCGTCTCCTGAAGAACGCTCCCGCGGCCCCGAGGCCGAATCGGGTTGGCCCTGCGGCTGCCCGCTACGGGACCGCCGCAGTTGATCACGGAGGATCTTGTTTTCGTAGTCCGCTTCGTACAGTTGATCTTCCAGCAGGCGGATCTCGCCCGCCATCTTTTCGTTGTACGCATCCCGATAGGCGTTGCCACGGCAGCCACCGCTCCACACCACGGCCAGCAACAAGACCGCCGTCAGGGCGATCCGTTGAGGCATCCGTTCGTGGGAGGAAGGGAAGCATTCCATGGCGAACGTCACTGGGGGGCCATCGAAAGGGGGAACCATCGAAAGGGGAGGGAGGCGACCGCGTCGTCAGGCGGGATCGTCTCGCGGGGCCGAAAGCGTTACCGCCACTTGCTGGAACCCAGGGGGTACCCGCCGGAAACCGGGGCCCCGCTGTGCCGGGTCGGCTGCGGCCAGGGCGTCGCTCCGGGGCGTTGGCCGGGCCGCGTGCGGCGCGGTGCCTGGGATGG
>CAYNVI010000548.1:0-3461 GCA_964400585.1 uncultured Pirellulaceae bacterium
GCGGGGGGTCGCGCAGCGCAACCCCGGACAGCCTCTGCGAGGTTGATGCGACTCTTGAAGTTCACACCGAAACGGGCGGCGTGATCAATACGAGATGCGGTTGGGGTTTTGCATCCACAACTGGAAGGCTCGCTGGGCTTCCGCCCTTAGCGCCTGGGTCATCGGAATCGCGCGTTCCTGCGGCGGCTTGGCCAATTCCTCGTAGAAGGCCGCATCGTCAAAGCCTGCCGCGGCGGCATCCGCAGGCTCGGCCGCAAAGGTGATCCGCTCGATCCGCGCCCAATAGATGGCGGATAAACACATCGAGCACGGCTGACAACTGGCGTAGATCTCGCAGCCGGCGAGCGAAAACGAATCAAGCCGTGCACACGCCCGCCGAATGGCGATCACTTCGGCGTGTGCCGTCGGATCGTTTTCACGCAGCACCCGGTTGCGTCCCCGCGCGATCACTTCGCCGTCACGGACGACGACCGCGCCAAATGGCCCGCCATCGCCGCTGTCGACATTTGCGAGCGATAACTGGATCGCTTCGCGGAGGAACGCAGGCTGTACCGACATTAGCTCACAAGCCAAAAAGGGAATGCGTCCTGGCTAGCTGGACAGCGTTACTTTTCAACACAAATACCGCTTTTCACGGCCTTTATCGGGCATTTGAGCGGTTTCGGCGCTAGCCGCCGGCCCTTCGCGGAAAGGTCCGGCACCCCGAACGCCGCCTCAAAACCCTCCCCTCGCTGTCGCTCGACCCTCCCATTGGGAGGGTGTCGGTACTCAGTCTGGACTTGTGTAGACACCAATACCCAAGGAGGGTGTCGAAAGGCCGGGGGCTAGCGCCCACCCGCTCACGGAAAGTGCTGCGGTCCTGGCTAACTGGCCATGATCTCGTGGATCGGCTCGGCGCCTTCGACGCCGACCAGTTTCCGTTCCAGCCCGCCATAGAAATACGTCAGGGCTTCGGGCTCCAAGCCCAGCAGGCTGAGGATGGTGGCGTGCAGGTGCCGCACGTGGTAGCGATTCTCGACGGCCGCGGAACCGAGTTCATCGGTCCGTCCGACGCTGGTGCCTCCCCGCGTGCCTCCGCCGGCCATCCACATCGTAAATCCATAGGCATTGTGGTCGCGTCCGCTCCCTTCGGCGTATTCGGCCGTCGGCTGCCGACCGAATTCGCCACCCCAGACGATCAACGTATCGTCGAGCATCCCGCGTTGCTTCAGGTCCTGCAGCAGCCCGGCGATCGGCTTGTCGGTTTCGGCGGCGTGCAGGTTGTGGTTCCGCTCCATCTCAAAGTGGGCGTCCCAGTTATCGTCGTTGTGGGCGCCGCCCGAATAGAGCTGGACAAACCGCACACCCCGTTCGACCAACCGCCGGGCCATCAGGCACTGACGCCCAAACGTCGCGCTGGTGGGGTCGTCGAGCCCGTACAGCGATTTGGTCCGCGCATCTTCCTGATTCAGGTCGACCGCTTCCGGGGCGGTCGATTGCATCTGGTAAGCGAGTTCGTAGCTGGCGATGCGGGCGTCCAGATCGGTGTTACCCGAGCGTTGTTCCATATGCTGCTCGTTGTAATCACGAAGCACGTTCAGCATGTCGCGCTGGACCGCATCGGTGACCGCTTCGGGACGTTTCAGATTCAGGATCGGCGTCCCTTTGCTTTTCATCATGGTCGCCTGGTAATGCGCGGGCATGTAGCCGGCACTCCAGTTCTTCGCCCCGCTGATCGGGCCCCCGCGAGGATCGAGCATCACCACGAAGCCGGGCAGGTTTTCGTTGACGGTACCGAGTCCGTAGTTGACCCAAGATCCCATGCAGGGGCTGCCGCTGAGGATCCGTCCGCTGTTCATCTGCAGCATCGCCGAGCCGTGGATCGGCGAATCGGCGGTCATCGAGTGGATGAAGGCAATGTCATCGACGCAGGTGGCCAGGTTGGGGAACAGGTCACTGACCCATTTGCCGCACTCTCCGTACTGGTTGAATTTCCAGCGAGGTTCCACGATCCGGCCCTGGTTGCGGTGGCCTCCGCGGCCGAACGTCTTCACGTCGACCGTCTTGCCATCCATACCGACCATCGCCGGTTTGTAATCGAACGTGTCGATGTGGCTCGGCCCGCCATACATGTACAGGAAGATCACATTCTTTGCCTTGGGGGCAAAGTGCGAAGCTTTGGCGCGCAACGGATTGACATAGGGCGTCCGTCCGTCGGCAGCGACCGCTTGATTGGCCAGGAAGCCGTCCTGGGCCAACATGCTGGCGAGCGCGGTTCCGGTAAAGCCGCAACCGAGATCCCAAAGCATTTGGCGGCGCGTTCGTCGGCAGAATTGCTGGGGTTGGCTCATGGTTTCACTCGCAGGGGATCAGTCGACGAAGACGAATTCGTTCAGGTTCAAGGACAGCAGGCAGAACAACTGCAAGGCTGTCTCGCGATCTTCGCCGTGTTGGGTCATCAAGCGCTCCATCAAGGCCGCGCCTTGGGCGACCTCTTCCGCCGTCGGTTCACGTTGGCTGATCCGCCGCAGCGTTTCGGTGACCAGCGCGGGAACCCGATCGCCGGCTTCCCGGCGGACATCTTCGGCCATCGCATCGGCAACACGGCGAACAAATGCGCCGTTCAGCAACCCCAGCGCCTGGGTCGGCTGCGTGGTGGCGAACCGCACCGGACAGGTATTGTCGGTATCGGCGGCGTCAAAGCTGGCCAACAGCGGAACCCGCAGCGACCGTTTGATGTGGATGTAGATGCTGCGGCGTGCCCGCTCGGCGGCCGACGATTTCTCCCAACCGGAGCCGGGGCGACTTTGGCCGGCCAACACCTCCTGCGGGATCAACGGGTACATGCTCGGGCCGGCTTTCTCGAAATTGAGCTGCCCGGCGGCGGCGAGCATCGAATCGCGAATCTCTTCAGCACTCAGCCGCCGCGGATTGAAACGCCAGAAAAAATCGTTGTCCGGATCGACCGCCAGCCCCTCGTCGCGGGCAAGGGCCGACATCCGATAGGTCCGCGAGAGCACCATCAAGCGATGCAGCGGTTTGAGATGCCATTCGTGTTCGACCAACCGGCTGGCCAGGAAGTCGAGCAATTCCGGATGCGTCGGTGGCGACCCTTGAAAGCCGAAGTCGTTGGGCGTCCGCACCAAGCCGCGGCCGAAATGGTACTGCCAGAGGCGGTTGGCGGTGACGCGTGCAGAGAGCGGTTGTTCCTGCGGATCGGCAAGCCATTCGGCCAAGGCCGTGCGGCGACCGGAGGTTTCGCCCCCGCGGGCCGCTTCGTAACTCGCCCGGCCACCGCCCAGGACGTCCAAGAAGGAAGGCTCGACCGGTTCGGCTTCCGCATGCGGGCTGCCACGGGTGAGGACATAGGCCTGCCGCGCCTCGCTGCCGATCTCGGTGACGCAGAGCGCTCGCGCGAGTTCTGCGGGCTTTTCGCGTTCGACCCTGCGGCGGCGGGTCAACCAGGCTTCGTAGTCGTCGAC
>CAYNVI010000549.1:0-3453 GCA_964400585.1 uncultured Pirellulaceae bacterium
GCACTGATCCCGTGGCTGGCTCCGTTGTCCGCCGCCAGGACCGGGTAATCGGCCGGGGCATCGCCAAAGTCCCGCGCCGGGAGGTTGCCGAAGGGATAGTTGCGATCGAGCGGTCCGCCATCGTAATCGACGACCCACTCGCCGGAGCCCGGCACCGTCTGGATGAACCCCGGTGCCACCACCTCTCGCAGCGTGTAGGTGCCCGGGCCCGGGAAGTCGATCGTGTAGGAACCGTCGTCGGCGGTGATCGCCCGCGGCTCGCCGACGTCGATGTGATCGTCGCCGTCCAAATCGATGTAGATGTACACCCCACCCAGCCCCGGCTCGCCCGCTTCCTGGGTGCCGTTGCCGTTGAGGTCGGCGAACTTGGTCCCGGTCTGTTGCCGCAGTTCGGTGAAGCCAAAGTTGACGCCCGAGGCGGGGGCGGTGGTCGCTTGCTGGGTCGGCGTGGTCGCCACGCTGTTGGCCGGCGACACGACCGCCACACTGACCGCTCCGCTGGGAACATGCAATTGGTAGGTGCCGTCGGCGGCTGTGACCGTGTTCGGTTCCGAGCCGTCCTGGACCCCGTCGCCGTCGAGATCGGCAAAGACGGTGACTCCTGACAAGCCGGCGTCGCCGCTGCCATTGCCATCGCCGTTGACGTCCCCGAAGACGCGCCCGCTGATTTCCTGGCCGACGGTGCCGGTCGGCAACACATGGGCGAGCGTCGCTGCCACCCGCTGGAACCCGAAGTAACCCTCGGTCACATCGAAGCGATCTTCGCGGGGGAAAATTACCGGTTCATCATCGGTGGTCCCAACAATCCCGTCCGGGCCCGCCCCCAGGCGATCTTCCGCCGGGGTGGTCCCTCCCGAATCAATGATGTTGATGATGTCGTTCGAGCCGTCGGTGTGCCGCAACCCGAAAGTATGCGCTGCCTCGTGCGAGGTCGTTCTTGCGATCGCTTTCGCGACGAGATCGAGCTGGCTGACCGCCCCGGTCGTCGGCACGCCCGTGACCAAGGGGATGAACTGGTCCAGCACGACAAACGCCACTTCCGAAGTGTCGAAGTTACCGATGTCAACGGTTTCGGCGACTCCCAGCAGATCAACCGGCTGTTGCAAATCGGCGTTGTCGCCCCCGACCACCACGCGGGTGACGTGCTCTTGGCCGAGCGGATCGGCGTGATCGCGGCTATTGAGGATCCGAATCCCGTACTCGCCCGGCGTCCCGGTCGAAGCGTAATCGCCGTTGCCGCCAAGCGTCGTGATCGTGCTGTCGAAGTGCCGGTAGACTTCCGAGAGGATCGAATCGATCAATTCGTCCTGGTTCTGGTCGATCAGGTTCAGGTTGACCAACGCATCTTCCAAAGCATCGATGCGGATCGTCCCGGTCAGCGGCAGGCCGGTCGCCGGATCGATTCGGCCGATGGTCGAAAGCGGGGCGGTGAACCCGTCGAAGTCCAGGAACAGCGTCTGCTGCGTGCCGATCGGTTCCGATTCGAGCACCGGGCGGTAGACGCGGGCGCCCAAGGTGTAGTTGCCTGCCAGGCCATTGGTCCCGACACGGATGTAGTACCGTCCCGATTCGGGCACCACTTGCGAACCCGCCACGTTGCCATTCGTCTGCAGCGGTGAATTGGTCGGCCAAAACAAGGGGGTGGCATTGTTCGTATCGGTCGCAAACCAGCGGCGACCGCTGGCGTAGAAGACATCGATCGAGCCGACGGCGCCGTTGCCCGCCAAATCGAGGATGTCGCCGGCCCGCAGGTCGACCGCGTAATAGTCGACGTCTTCGCTCGCCTGCGTGAAGATCCCGGTATTGACCAGGCTGAGCGTTCCCGAAATGTCGACGAGCGGCTCGTCCGCCGCCCGCGTCCCCAGCGGAACGACCTCAGCCGAGAACCGGCTGTCGTTCTGCCCAACCTGGCTCGAAAGCTCCGACTCGGCAAACTGGAACGCGACCACCGTACCGATGTTCGCAGGCGTGACGTTCTGGTCGACCACCGCGTCCGGATTGACACCGCCAGTCGTCATCACGGAGGCCGCCAGCAGCTGACGTGACTCCAGGTTTTCCAGCAATATCCGCCGGCGCCGGTTCGCTTGACCTGCCGAACGACGAACGGCTCCGTTTCTTTTGGCTGACTTCACCATCTAGTCCCTGCTCGATTGAAGGGGGCCGCCACAGCATTGCAGCGGTGCCGAGACACTTTTGTCTATGGACGGGGATGCGAAACTTCGGCTTCTGATGTGCCACAGCGAGCAGCGGCAACGCTGACGCGCGGCATGCAGAAGGGCCGGGGAGGTCGCCGACCAACCATCGGCCTCGGTAAACTGGGCAATTCCGGAAGCTTGGATAAGTAGTGATCCCGATTCTAGTTAGACCCGGTACCCTGTCAACGAAATGCCGCAATTGCGACGCTCGAATCCCGCCCGAAGTTCCCGGGCGGCTGCGGAAAAACCGGCACGACCCGCTTCACCCTCGATCGAAGGAAGGGGGATTGCAAGAAAAAACCTGGAGAACCGTTAGGTCCCCCAGGTTTTTCTTTTTCTCGATCCACGTCTCGTGGGGGCGACCGATTCCGCGCGACCTCCAGCGGAAATCCCCCTGCCGGGACCTCCCGGGCGACCAGCCGCGGTGGTCGCTTCGTCGGCAGCGACGTCGGCCACCAGGGGCGGGAGCAGCAATCCCGCCAGCCGGGGCGTGCGGCCGCCGGACCGGCCTTACCAGATGTACTCGGCCCCGAACGTCACACCCTGGACCGTCAAGGTATCGAAGGTGAACACATTCTCGTCGGGCACTTGCGGCGTTTGCAGCAAGTTGCTGGCCGAAGCAGGTTCCAGCCCGCCGGCGATCTCGTCGATGCCGAGCAGGTAGTAGGAGCTTCGCAGCGACCAGGAGTGGCTGAAGCGATAGACGAGGGCCAGGGTCATTTCGCCCATGAAGGTCGCTTCGGAGGTATTGCCCGAGGCGGTCCGCGGGGGATTAAGGACCTGCGAGCGGGCCGAGGAGAACCGCCGGACGTCGTTGTTCATCCAGCTCCCTTTGACCTCGATCCCCAGATTGATGCCGGGATGGACGTTCCACCACAGGTCACCGCCGATCTGCGGCCCGAACAGGTCGTTCTTGGTCGCGGTCTCGAGGATCAAGAAGTTCGGGGTCATGATCGGATCGGCATTGGCGGCAAAGGTAAAGCCATCGTCGACGCGGAGGTACCGCAGGCCGGCCAACCACGAACCCTGGAAGCGGCAGTAGGGACCGACCGTCCGTCGACGGTAATTCACTTCGCCACTGTGGAACGCCGAGGTAGCGGCCACGCTGTGGCTGTTGGCGTTGTCGACGTTGACAAAGCCGCCGGGAGGGGCGGTGCCGAAGTTGCTGATGAACGATTGGAGTCCCCCCACGTTGTCGGGCGCTGCCGAACCGCTCCACTCGTCGATCCCCATGTAGGTGACCTCGAGATTGCCGCCG
>CAYNVI010000550.1:0-3451 GCA_964400585.1 uncultured Pirellulaceae bacterium
GGCTTCCCGCAGGCCGATTACGAAACGCTCCGCGGATCCCCAACTCGGCTCGACGTGAAACACCACGATGTTCGTTTCCACGCCTGCAGGGTTGAGCCGCAGGGAGGGGCAGCGCGCGATCGTCTCGGCAAGCTGTTGGGCATGTTGATGGTCGACCGCGAGTCGTTCCCGCTGGTGTTCCAGGGCATAGAGCGCCCCGGCCGCCAAAATCCCCGCCTGTCGCATCCCGCCGCCGAACAGTTTCCGAGCCCGCCGGGCAGCTCGGATAAAATCGGCGGAGCCGGCCAGACACGATCCGACCGGCGCCCCCAACCCCTTACTGAAGCAGACGCTGACCGAATCGAAGCCTTCGGCCCAGCTGCGTTCGGGGATCCCGGTGGCGACCGAAGCATTCCACAGCCGCGCTCCGTCGAGATGGGTATGCAGTTCCTCCGCGTGGGCCCACTGGCAAATGGCTTGGACCGTTTCCAACGGTTGGATGCGCCCGCCCGCCCGATTGTGCGTGTTTTCCAAGACGACCAGTCGGGTACGCACCATATGGTCGTTGGCCGGGCGGATCAGCTCGCGCAGCTGCTCGGGTTGCAGAACGCCTGCTTCCCCGGCAATGGTCCGGGCGACCAGGCCAGACAGCTGCGCGAAGGCGGCCTGCTCGTAGTGGTAGATGTGACAATCTGCCTCGCACAAGAACTCATCGCCGCGATCACAATGGACGCGGATCGCGATCTGGTTGGTCATCGACCCGCTCGGCATGAATAGCGCAGCCTCCTTTCCCAGCCATTGGGCGGTCTGTTGCTGCAGGCGTTCGACGGTCGGGTCGACGTCGATCACATCGTCATGGACCTCCGCGTGAGCGATCGCTTCGCGCATGCCGGGGCTCGGGCGGGTGACCGTATCGCTGCGGAGGTCGATCATGGCGGAAACCTGTCGGAAAGGAAAAAAGATGGCATCCCAGGCGGCTTATTCTAACGCCACCACGAAATCGGGCAGGAGGCGTCGGGCGGGCCCGTTTTCCGACAGAGCCGAGCTGGACAGCGCCACTTTTCGATCTAAATCCCGTGTTTCACGGTGCGTATCGGTCATTTGAGCGGTTTCGGCGCTAGCCGCCGGCCCGTCGCGGAAAGGCCGGGGGCTAGCGCCCCATCCGCTCACGAAAAGTGGCGTGGTCCAGCTAGCCGAATCGCTTTGCATTCCTATGATGGACGGTGCCGTTCGACGCCTGCCCCTTTGTTTTTCGCCCCTGTTTGATCGATGAACGCATTAGCCATTGAACGAGTTGACGCACGGAGTGAATCGGCCGCAGCGGTCCTGCAGGCCCTCCGTGAGAAACTGAGCCCGCGGGGCGATGTGGTCAGTTCCCAAGGGCGAGCCTTGACGGAGGAGGTCTTCGGCGAACCGCTCTCCCCAGTCGCCGTGGTCGAACGCATCTGCAAGGAAATCGCCGCGGAAGGGACCCCGGCTCTCCTCCGCTACGGTAAAGCCCTTGATAAGGCTGACTTAACAGCCGAGCAGCTACGGGTTCCCGCAGCCGACCTGGAGGCAGCGCACCGGGAAGCGGATCCGGACCTGTTGGAGACGATCCGGCGGATTCAGGACAACATTCGCCAGTTTCAAAGTCAAATCCTGCATCGTGACGTGACGGTCACGCCTCGATCAGGGGTGCAGCTGCAGCAGCGATACGTGCCGCTTCGGCGGGTCGGGATATGCGTCCCGGGGGGCGCGGCCGCTTATCCATCGACCGTGCTGATGACGGTTGTGCCGGCCCAGGTTGCGGGCGTCGATCAGGTCGCCGTGGTCGCTCCCCCGACCCCCTTCGGCGCCTACAACAAGGATATGCTGGCGACCTGTCACGAATTGGGTGTCAGCGAAGTCTATCGGATGGGAGGTGCTCAGGCGGTCGCCGCGCTGGCCTATGGCTGCAAGGGGGTTCCCGCCGTCGACAAGATTGTCGGCCCTGGGAATCTGTTTGTCGCGCTCGCCAAAAAACAGGTCTTTGGGCAAGTCGATATCGATTCGATCGCTGGTCCTAGCGAAGTGATCGTGATTGCCGACGAGACGGCTCGTGCTGAGTTCGTTGCCGCCGATCTGCTCGCCCAAGCCGAGCATTCTCCCGGCTCGGCAATCCTGATCACCTGGGACGAGAAGCTCTTAGAGGCGGTCGAGCAGGCGCTGGCTGAGCAAAGCGCCGCGTTGGAACGGAGCGAGTTGACGGTCGACAGTTTGGCAGCCTTCGGAGCGCTGGTCCTCGTTCGCGATGCGGCGCATGCCTGCGAGTTAACGGATCAATTTGCCCCGGAGCACCTGCACATTCAGACCGCGGACCCGCGTGCCCAAATCGCGCGGATCCGGAACAGCGGGGCGGCCTTTCTGGGGCATCACACTCCGGTTGCCTTGGGAGACTACGCGGCAGGGCCCAGTCATGTATTGCCGACCGGCGGGACCGCGCGGTGGGCGGCGGGGCTTTCCGCGAACGATTTCCTCCGCAGCGGCAGTCTGATCGAATTCGATGCCCAAGCACTTGCGGAGATCGCCCCCGACGTGGAGCGGCTGGCCAACAAGGAAGGGCTCACAGCCCACGCTCGGAGCGTTGCGATCCGGCGTCCCTAATGCAGGGGCCGCGGAGACTGGTGGGTGGGGCCGAGCTTAAAGAAGGTCCTGGTACTCGGTGCCTTGGGGTTGCGCGAGGAGTTGCTGGATCGCCGCGGTTAAGCGGCTGACGATGCCAGTAAAAAGCCGTTCGCCTTTGGCAGGCGAAGCGAGGTCCGGCCGCCCCGTATAGCCTGCCTCGGTGCGCTGCCGCATGTCGCGGGCGATGAACAGGCCCTCGATCTGATCCGGGATCAGGGGGCCCGCGTCGCGTCGTGGTTCGTCGACCAAGTCCGGACGAAGGTGCAGCATCAGCGACGTCTCGAACTCACAGGCGTGCCCCACAAAGGAATGCTCCCCTTCCAATGTCGCGGCTCGCAGTTCGTCGGCGACCGACCAGTAACAGCCCGCAGCAAGGATGGCTTGGGGGTACCTCGGCTGCAGCTGGCGGAGGGCGATCCGCATCGGGTCGATGTTCCCCCCGTGGCCATTGAGCAAGAGCAGACGTTGCGTGCCGTCGTCCAACAGCGAACGGGCGAGGTCGCAGAGCGTCGCCACGTAGTTCGTCAGGCCACTGTCCAAGGTTGCACCCCACCGCAAGTGGTGAGCGCTCGCGCCCAACCACACCGTGGGGGTGAGGACCATTTGTGCCGGCAACGCTTGCTCGACCGCTTCGGCGATCGCCGTGCAGAGGATCGTATCGGTGCCGGTCGGCAGATGCGGTCCGTGCTGCTCCACCGCCGCAATCGGGACGACGGCGATCGTCTGTTCGTGCGCCACGCCCGCTAACTGGGCGGCGGTCATCTCTTGGTATTTCATCGTTCATCCCTTTCGATGGTTGCGCACGATTTGCAAATAAGTGAACTCA
>CAYNVI010000551.1:0-3449 GCA_964400585.1 uncultured Pirellulaceae bacterium
GGCCAAGCATCCTCAGAGTGCCGGCTTTCAAAATTCGATCTCGCTCGATCAGTTGGCGGCCGAGCAACTTGGCACCGAGACGCGTTTCCGCTCGCTCGCCTTGACGATCTCCAGCCCCAGCCTTTCCTGGTCGCGGTCCGGCGTGGAAGTCCCTGCTGAATCACGCCCTTCGCGCGTCTTTGCACGGCTCTTCCTCGACGGCAACCCGCGGGAACAAGCCAAGCAGGTCGCGCGGCTGCAAGAGGGACGCAGCGTGCTCGACCTGGTCCAGCGTCAAGCCCAACGGATGGGGCGGCGGCTGAGTGGCCAGGATCGCGGAAAAATCGATCAGTACTTCCATGCCGTCCGCGAAGCGGAACAACGGCTCGTCAAGGCCGAAGCCTGGTCGCAACGCCCCAAGCCGACGGTCGCAGCGAACGCGCCGCGCGATCAGCTCGATCGGACCAAGATGATCGAACGCCTCGGCCTGATGTACGACATGATGCATCTCGCGCTGGAAACCGATTCAACACGCTTTTTGACGTTCTTCGATACCGGGATGAACGCGGTCCCCTCGATCCGCGGCGTCGATACCGATTACCACATGCTTTCGCACCACGGCAAAGAGCCGACCAAGATCGCGCAGCTGACGATCGTCGAAAGCGAGGCGATCAAGACGCTCAGCCGGTTCCTGGGAAAACTCCGGGACTCCCAGGAAGGGGACTCGAATTTACTCGAGCAGACGATGGTCCTGTTTGGATCGAACCTCGGCAACGCCAGCAGCCACGACACCAAGAACATGCCGATCCTGCTGGCCGGAGGCGGCTTCCAACATGGCCAGCACTTGGCGTTCGACCGCCAAGAGAACTACCCGTTGCCGAAACTCTTCGTCTCGATGCTGCAGCGACTCGGTCTGGAAACCGACCGGTTTGCCGACTGCCAGGGCACGCTGCCGGGCCTGGCAATGCGGTGATCGGACGGCGGCCTGTGCGCCCCCCGCCCCGCCGTCATGGCAGCGGGCTGCAAGGGAGATCGAAGGCATCGGCCACCGCCTGGTTGACGATTTTTCCATCGACGATGTTGGCCGCCGTGCGGAATGCGGCGTCGTGCGCGAGCGCCTGCTCGACGCCCAGCCGCGCTAACTGCTGCACCCAGGACCGCGTCGCGTTGCAGAGGGCAAAGGTGCTGGTGCGACCGACGGCGCCAGGCATGTTCGTCACGCAATAGTGGACCACGTGATCGACGATGAAGGTCGGTTCGCGATGGGTGGTCGGCCGGCTCGTTTCGAAGCAACCTCCTTGGTCGATCGCCACGTCGATCATCACGCTGCCGTGCGGCATCTGCCGCAAATCCTCGCGGCGGACCAGGTGGGGGGCCTTGGCTCCCGGGATCAATACCGAACCGACCACCAGGTCGGCACGCCGCAGTTGCGACAGGATGGTATGGCGGTCGCTGTAGAGGACGTTCACATTGGCCGGCATGATATCGTCCAGATACCGCAACCGATCGAGATCAACATCCAGGATCGCCACATCGGCCTGGAAGCCCGCGGCGATTTTGGCGGCGTTCGTTCCCACGATCCCACCCCCCAGGATCGTGATGTGTGCCGGGGCGACCCCTGGCACGCCTCCCAGCAGGATGCCGCGTCCCATCTGCGGCTTTTCCAGATACTTGGCGCCTTCCTGGATACTCATCCGGCCGGCCACTTCGCTCATCGGCGTCAGCAGCGACAGCCTGCCATGCCGGTCTTCGAGGGTTTCATACGCGAAGCACGTCGCACCGCTCTGCTGCATCGCTTCGGTCAGCGGTCGGCTGGCGGCGAAATGGAAATAGGTAAAAAACGTCTGGCCGGGCCGGATCAGCGACCATTCGGCCGGTTGCGGCTCCTTGACTTTGACGATCAGTTCGGCCCGGGCGAAGAGATCTTCGGCCGCACTGACCATTTCGGCGCCGGCCCGCAAATAGTCATGGTCGGCGAGCCCGGAGCCCAGCCCGGCGCCGCTCTGCACCAGCACCTGATGGCCGTCTCGAACCAGTTCCTCGACGCCCGCCGGCAGCATGGCCACGCGGTATTCGTCCTCTTTGATCTCCGTCGGGACCCCGATGATCATCGTTCGTTCCTCGAGCTGCTGGAATCGGTTCGGCGACGCAAACCGTTTGGAAAACCGTTTGGAAAACCCCTGGGAAAACGGCTTGAAACCGTTTGAAAAACGCCTGGGAAACCGTTTGAAAAACGGTGGGAAAAGTCACGCACCGCCCCGCTCACGTCGTCAGGCCCGTCACCCCGGCCCGCCGCAAAAAGCGTTTCATCGCTGCCAGGGTTTCGTCACCGACGTGATGCTCGATCCCCTCGGTATCGATTTCGGCCGCCTGCGGGCTGACGCCCAGCGCCATCAAGAAGGCGAGCACCGTTTCATGGCGATGGCGGCTGGTGTTGGCCAGCTGCTGGCCGGCGGCGGTCAGCTCGATCGGGCGATACGGCTTGGTGGAAACCAGGCCTTCCTGCTGCAATCGCCCGACCGTCCGGGTCACCGTCACGTGGCTCACCGAAAATTTGCGGGCCAGATCAACCACGCGACACTGCCCCGCGGCGGCGATGATTTCCGCCACCGCTTCGACGTAATCCTCGGCCGTCTCGACCGCGTGATCGCGACGGGTCCGTTCATGCGGGGTCGCGGTCGTTGCTGGTTTGCTCACTTCGTGCCCTCGTCGCCGGGATCCTCAGCCGCCGATTGACGCGATTGTAGCCCCGGTTACAATTCATGAAAAGTAGCACCGGCTACGGAGCAGGTCTTTTTTTTCAGGAGCTGAAACGGGTGACGCGAAACCTGAGAGCCCGCCGCCCGCTGGGGCGGCCGCACGTCGCGAGCTGGCACGGCATCCTCGCCGGGATGTGCCTCTTTTTCGTCGGTTGCGGGCGGGATTCATCCCCGTCTCCCGCTGCCGGGTCTGCCGCCGGACCGATCGAGGTGGTGGCCACCGTCGGGATGGTTGCCGACGTGGTCCGTCAGGTCGGGGGTGATCGGGTGGAGGTGACGCAGATCATGGGGCCGGGTGTCGACCCGCATCTCTACAAGCCGACCCGGGACGATGTGCAAACGATCATGCGGGCCGACCTGGTCGTTTACAGCGGGCTGCTGCTGGAAGGCAAGCTGGAAGATACGCTCAACAAGGTCGCTCGCACCAAACCGGTGGTGGCGGCGACGGCGGCTTTGGAGGAAGCGGACCTGTTGGCCCCCGACGACTTCGCGGGGCATGCCGACCCGCACGTCTGGATGGACGTGGCCCTCTGGTCTCAAACGGTGGAGGCCATCCGCCAGGCCCTCGCCGAATTCGATCCCTCCCACGCCGACGGCTATCGTCAGCGTGCCGAGGCCTACCGCGGGCAGCTCGACGCCCTCGACGCTTACGGCAAGCGAGTGATCGCCAGCATCCCTCCGGCCCGCCGCCTGCTGATCACATCGCACGAC
>CAYNVI010000552.1:0-3447 GCA_964400585.1 uncultured Pirellulaceae bacterium
GGGGCGAAGCGGGCACGTCGGTTACGGGACGGGCTGTGGCAACGGCTGCGCGGCCGCGATCCGGCAGAGGAGTCGCCGCCCCCGATCCCGCTGGGGTTTACCGAAAAAGAGCGAAGTGGAGGCGTGGTCCGGGGAGAGGCGTTTGAAGGCGACGTGGCTGGACGGACGGTGATCCTCTTCGATGACCTGATCGGCAGCGGGACGACACTCGCACGGGCGGCAGCCCTTTGTCGTGATCGAGGGGCGAAGGAAGTCATTGCGATGGCGACCCACGGTCTTTTTCTCGGCGAAGCGGAGACGACCTTGGCCGAGGCCGACTTGGCCCAGATCGTGGTGACCAACACGGTTCCTCCTTTTCGGTTGTCTTCCCGGTTCCGGCAGGAGAGATTGAAAGTTCTCGACACGGCCCCGTTTCTTGCCGAGGCGATCCGCCGCATCCATACGGGCCAGTCTCTGGTCGATTGGCTCGCTGAACCAGGAGAAGAACGATGAAGCCGTTTCGCGATCGTATCGAGGCGGGCCAGCAATTGGCCGCCGCCTTGGCCGCCTTCGCCGATCGCCCCGCAGTGATCGTGCTGGGGCTGCCCCGTGGAGGCGTGCCGGTGGCCTTTGAAGTGGCCCAGCAGCTTCATGCAGCGCTTGACGTGATCATTGTCCGCAAGCTGGGCCTTCCTGGTCAGGAAGAGCTGGCAATGGGAGCGATCGCCAGCGGCGGGGTCCGCGTCGTCAACGAATCGATGGGGCTTCCCGCCTCGCTGATCGAACAGGTCGCCCGGCGGGAACAGATCGAGTTGCAGCGGCGGGAAGCGAGCTACCGCGGGGACCGTCCTTTTCCCGACCTACGGGGACGCTTGGTGATCTTGGTCGATGATGGATTGGCGACCGGCGCATCGATGCGCGCCGCCGTCCAGGCGGTTCGCCAGCATGGGGCGGATCACGTGGTGGTGGCCGTTCCGGTGGCCCCGCCCGACACGGTCCGCCAGCTGCAACGGCAAGCCGATGAAGTCGTCTGCCTGGAGATCCCCTCGACGTTCCCTGGCGTCGGGGGCTTCTACGACCAGTTTTCCCAGACGAGCGACCAGACGGTCCGGGAACTATTGCAGAAAAGCTGGCAACGGGAAGGCCGGTTGTCGGAGGAGGATCATGTGAGGCCCCCGGGGTCGGGGCAAGGATCCGCCGATGATGGGTAAGGTTTCCGTCTCGCCGGCGCATCGTCCCTCACCGCAGGCGAAGGTCGCGGCGCTGTCACAGCCCGACGCCTACCGGCCACGGCCTTCCCGTGTCGAAGTGATCGAAACCCACATGGCTTGGGTCTTCCTGACCGACCGGCACGCATGGAAGCTCAAAAAGCCGGTGAAGCGATCGTTTCTCGATTTCAGCTCGGTCGCGCGCCGCCACCGTGATGGCCAAGAAGAAGTGCGCTGGAATCGTCGCCTCGCCCCCTGGACTTATCTTCAGGTCGTTCCCCTGACGATGTCGTCTACGGGGCAACTGCAAGTCGCAGGCGAAGGAGAAATCGTAGACTGGCTGGTCCAGATGCGGCGGTTGCCAAGCGATCGCTCCTTGCAGGCCTTGGGGCAGGCTGGGAGGCTGGCGTGGTCCGAGTTGCGACCCGTGACGCGCTGGCTGGCGCACTTCTATCAGCGCGCGAACGTGGCCCCGGTCAGCGGCGCGGGCTATCCCGATCACCTGTTGGCAACCGTATGGGCCAACGCCCGAGCGTTTGCCGTGATCGATCCGCCGCCAAGCCTTCCGCCGCTGCCCCACTTACTGGCACAGCAGGTCCACTACATCAGCTCGCATCGCCCGCTGCTGGAAGCCCGCGCTCGCCAGCGACACGTGATCGACGCGCATGGCGACCTGCGGCCGGAGCATCTCTTCCTGGTCGATCCGCCCGAGATCATCGACTGCATCGCCTTCAATCGTCGCTTTCGATTCCTCGATACCGCTTCGGAACTGGCCTTCTTGGGGCTTGAGTGCGAGCGCGCGGGGATGGGGGGGGTGATGCCCGCATTTTGGACAAGCTATCAGGACGTGACCGGAGATCGTCCGCCGCCAGGTTTGCTGCGGTTTTATCGACAGTGGCACGCCTGTACTCGCGCAAAGATCGCCTTATGGCATCTCGAAGATGACGACAGCGATGCGTCCCGCTGGGTGGGAAAAGCACGACGCTATCTGCAGTTGGCAGCGGGCGCTGCAGGGCGTTAAACCAAGCGGTCGCGCGGGCGGCGCGGGTGCTGCCCCGTTGTCAGCAGGCACGCGATCAGAACCGCATCTGGTATTGGCACCAGAAGAAGTCGGCATCCTGATCGATCGCGGTCGGCGTCTGGTAGTAGTCCCCGGCGGCGAAGTGAGAGTAGCCCAGAATCGCTTGATGCCGCGGATGTAACGTTAGGGTAAGGGCCAAATCGATTTCGTGTCCCAGTTCCCGGTCGGCCGCCGCCAGCCCGGGGCGGTAAGGTGTCAAGACGTTGTTGTAGGGCGTCGTCTTCTGGTCGAGGAAGAAGTAGTGGTACCAGACCAGCATCTGGAGACGCTTTGCGACCGGGGTGATCAGTTGCACATTGGCGTCGTTGATGTTCCGCCGCCCGAGCAGGTCCATGAATCCAAGGTACTTGTGGGCGAGGGGGAAGTTGTGGTCAAAGCCATCGTCACCCCGTCCCACCTGCGTCGGATCGTCTTCGCCCGAGGCCCAATCGTACCAGAACCACAGCGTCGACTTGTCATCCCCTCCGAGGTTCAGATGGCGGCCCAGCCCCGCGGTCACAAAGCCCGCATCGTGCGTCGTCCCGTTGGCATTGTCTCCGAACTGGACCCCCCTTCGAATGCATAGAGGAGCCCACTCCGCTGGCCCGAGACGCGTCCGCCCAGGGTGTCGTAGCGGAAACCGACCTGGTCGTTCTCGAGGGAGAGGAAGTACGTGTCGACGGTGCCGATCTCCCAGCCCTTTCGCGAGGCGTAGACGCCCCAGAAATCGACCGCGTCACGCCGTTCGTCAAACCCTTTTACGTCATTGGCGACCGGGTTGAGGAAGAACCCGTCGACATTCCAATCGGCGCCTCGGTAGGAGAGCTTGAACCCATCGAAGGTCCGGCGGGTATTCGACCAGTCGAGGGGCGAGATCAGGCGTTGGGAACCGTACAGCATTTCCTGGCGTCCGCTGCGGAGAAAAAGTTCTCCCGTGCCGGTTTCCAGCAGACGGATGTCGGCGAACAAATTGCGCAGGTCGCCGTGGTTTTCTTCGATCCCCAGCGGCGTCGTCTGTTCACCGGCGGAGTCGGCATACAGGAATTCGGTGTAGAGCCGCAGCCAGGAGGTGGCGCGGTAATTCCCCGCGAGCCGGTAACGCGTCAACCAGAAGTGATCGTCGACGCCCGTGATCCCATTGGCCCCGCGAAAGTTGCGTTCGTCGTGGTAACGCAGACGGAATTCCCCGCTGACGTCCAG
>CAYNVI010000553.1:0-3435 GCA_964400585.1 uncultured Pirellulaceae bacterium
CTCGAAGCCGAGGGCTTTCGCGTGACCCTGGTCGAAGATGGCCCGACCGCGCTCCGCCTGATCGGCAACACGGGGGCAGGGGTCGACCTGATGATCCTCGATCTGATGCTGCCCGGGATGAGCGGCTACGCCGTCTGCGAGGCGGTCCGCCAACGCGGCATCCACCTGCCGGTCCTGATGCTCTCGGCGCGGACGCTCGCCGAAGATCGCACGCGGGGGTTCGACGTGGGAGCCAACCAGTACCTGGCCAAACCGTTCGAGCTGCCCGAGCTGATCAGCCGGATCAAAAACCTGCTGCAGTCGACCCCACCGCGGCCGGAACCCCCGCCGGCCGTCGAGACGGTCGCCGTCCAGTCCACCGCCTTTGGCAATGTCGAAGTGAACTTCGCCACCCATGAGGTCTTTGTCGCCGGCGATCCGCAACGGATGACCCCCAAGGAACTCCGCCTGCTGAAGTATTTCGTCGAGCATCCCAACCGCGTGATCGGTCGCCAGGAATTGCTGAGCGAGGTCTGGGAGATGCCAGGCGACCTGCAGACCCGGGCCGTCGATCAGTTCGTCGCCCGGCTGCGGAAGATCATCGAAACGAACCCGGCAGAACCCCGTCATCTACTGACGATTCGCGATGCCGGCTACCGGTTCCTCCCCGAGGGGCCGGCGAGCTAGGGCCAGCGCATAAAAAAAGCTCCCGGATAGAACGTGTCCTAGGGGGGCGGAGGACTACGCGCTATGAATCCGGGAGCCGGTGGTCGGTTCGGTTCGGTTCGGCGGCATGAGTTACGTCCTTGTAGCCCATACGCCGAATCGATGAGTCAGAAACAGCCAGGTCGTGACGTCGTGTCGCATCCGTGCAACCGTCACAAATTCCGTGTCCGCAGCGCCGAAGCACCTATGCGAGACCGCCTCTTCCAACTCGACGCCGAGTGAGTCGATCGCCGTGGCGACTCCTCATCAGCGATGCGGGAAAGATACGCGGACGCCGAATTTGAGGTCAAGGCGGTTTTGGAGATTCTTGTTGATTTCTCCCGAAATTGAAAAACGCCTGCCGCATCGTCCCCTGGGACGCGCTCCGCACATCGGTCGCGCGCCCGACCTGCGCGCCCGACCTGCGGGCCTGACCTGCTCAGCCGAGCCGCTCACATCCCGGCAGCGACCTGGCCGCTGAGCAACAGCCGTTGATCCCCTCGGTCGGCCGCCTCGATTGCGGCGGCGGAGGAGCTCGCGAGGGCCTCGGAAAAGGAGAGCCCTGGTTCGACGCGCGTCAGCCCCACCGTTACCTCGCGGCACCAAGCCTCCTGTTCGCCGTCGCCCTCTTGGAGTGCATCCAGGATGACTTGGGCGCGGGAGACGGCGGCTTGCTCATCGATCCCCGGCATCAGCACGACGAAATCCCCGCTCCGCAGACTTCCCACCCGGTCGAGCGCACGCGTGGCGGCCAGGATACCTTTCAACAGCGGCAGCATGTCGCCGGGCGGCCCCGTCGCTTTTTCACTCCGCAACACCGCCAAAAAGAGTCGGACGCCGACCGTTTCCAGGCGTTCGGCCATGTGGCCAAAGACCTTATGGAGCGATTCCGCATCGAGCACCCGGCGATCGCCCCATTCGGTCAAGGCCGACGCCTCGCTCGGTGGTGCCGAACCACCTTCGCCGGAGGCGTCCGCTGCTCCGCAGCTTGCCTCGGACCGCAGACTCGCCACGTCCGCCGGCGGAGCGCCGGAGTCGCTCGGTCGCGGCAGCGGATGCGGGCATTCCCCCTCCATCCAGTGCCCCCGATCCCGTCCCGTCGTCTTCGACCGGTAAAGCCCGCGGTCGGCCCGTCCCAGCCATTGCTCGACGGTCTCTTCGGCAGCCAGCTCGGCCACGCCGACCGAGACGGTCACGCGGAGGCTCCGGCCGGCAAAAAAGATCTCGCGATGACTGATCGCGCGACGGATCGTTTCCACCCGCTGCAGGCACGCTTGCTGGGGCTGGTGCCGGAACACGATGGCGAATTCCTCTCCGCCGTAGCGGGCCGCCACTCCCGATTCGCTCAAATGTCCGTCCAACAGCCGGGCGACTTCCCGCAAGACTTCGTCGCCGGCCAGATGCCCGAATTCGTCGTTGAAATGCTTGAAGTGGTCCACGTCGAGCAACATCAGCGTGCTCGCGCCCGCCGCCTGTTCGCGGTGACATTTTTCCAGCAACTGATCGAGCCCTCGGCGATTGAAGATCCGGGTCAACTGATCCGTCGTCGCCTGCGTCTCCGCGGTCTGAATCTGCGCGGTTTGATCTTGAATCCGTCGCTTCGCCTGCAGCAGTTGCGACTGCAACGACTGATTCGCATCCAACAAGCGGGTGATCGAATCGGCGACCGTCCCCGCATCGAAGGACTCCTGGTACTTTTGCAGGTCGGTGTTCACCTGCTGCACCCGGCATTGGTGCTGGTCGACATCTTCGGCAATCCGCACCGTCAGGGAACGCAAGCGTTCGGCGACCAGCTGGACTTTCTCGCTGAACGCCTCGGTTGGCGTTTCCCGCCCGTTTGTTTCCCGCCCGTTCGCTGGGGATCCGTCCGTTTCCCCGTCGTGCGGCGGGGGCGCGGTCGACAGGGACGAGCTATCGGCTGCCGCATCCCGCGGGCTGCGGGCCAGCATTCTTCCGCAAACCAGTCCGGCGGATGCAGAGACGAGGGCAATCAAAAGATCCAGCATGGCGATCGGGTCGAGGGAGGTAGCGGATTGTAAGGACGCCCAGCTGCTGCCCCTCGAAGAGACGTCCCGCGACATCTTCCTTTGTTCTCTACCTTGCCGGGACCGAAGGTCAAATCGACGATCCATTTTCCCCTTCGCGGCAGTTCGGAAAAAACCTAAAAATCGGTCCAGCTAGCAACGGAGAAAGAATTGACATCTCCTAGCGACGAGGCGTAGGCTGAGGGTTCGAAGTTCCAACACCGTGGGCGCACCGGCTGGTGGCCCATTTCGATCGTTGTTGGGGGGGCAATTCGTTCTCTTTCAGGGACGAGCGGCACCCCGGCATAATGGAGTGAATGATGGTCGTTTCTGCGGACTGTGATGCTTCCGGACGCGCATCGCAACTACTGGCAGCCAGTCCTGTCGCCGAGCTCCGGCGCCTGCGTGTCTTGCAACAAGCGAACCGGCTGGAAATCAGCGGTCGCGTCGAGAGCTTTTACCACAAGCAGTTGGCGCAGGAGACGGTCCGGCCCGTCGTGGGCGGCTTGCAATTGGTCAACGTGATCGCCGTCGACGCTTAACGCGACTGCGAACACAGCGGGATCGGTTACGCTCCGTTCGAAAACCGAAAAAGCTAGTGGTTTTCGGGGAGGGGTTAAGCCGTCTCGCCGCCCGGTTCGGTCGGTTGCTCACGACGGCAGAGATGGTCCAGTCGTTGGAGGAGCGGCGCGGGATCATCGAGCCAGACCAAATCGATCTGTACCGC
>CAYNVI010000554.1:0-3432 GCA_964400585.1 uncultured Pirellulaceae bacterium
CTAGGGGAGCGGCGTGGCGGAAAGTTCGGCCGCACGGCGAACCAGCTGTAGGAATTCCTGCCGCCGCGGGGCCGCCTCGCCGTCGACCGTCGCCGCCGCGGTCTCTGCGACCGCCCCCAGGCTCCAATCGCCGCCGTAGGGCGAACGCCGCAGGGCCATCCCAAAACCGGCCACCGCCGCGGCAAACTGAAAGTCGTCACTCGCCGCCGCGAACTCAGCCCCAGCGTCGACCGCTGGGAACTCGATCAGCGTGCTGGTCGATCGCTCCGGTTCCTTGTACCGCAGCTTCAACGTCAGCCATTCGTCGCTGTCGGCCTGCTCGTTGATCCGGGCGGGGACCTGGTAACGAAGCGGGTCGACGGCAGGGGCGAGCAGTTCGGCCGTCTCCCCCGCCGGTACGATCTCGTACAGCGCGGTCACCGTGTGGCCCGCTCCGATCTCGCCCGCATCCTTCGTATCGTCATTGAAATCCTCCTTCGCCAGGATCCGGTTCTCGTAACCGATCAGGCGGTAGGCGGCGACCTGCACCGGATTGAACTCGACCTGGATCTTGACGTCCTTGGCGATCGTCACCAGCGTCCCGGCCGCCTGCTCGACCAGCAGCTTGCGGGCTTCGTCGAGCGTATCGATGAAGGCGTAGTTGCCGTTGCCCTTGCCGCTGATCTGTTCCAGCATCGCATCGTTGTGGTTGCCCATCCCGAACCCGAGGACCGACAGGAAGACGCCCCCCTTGGCTTCCTCCTCCACCAGGCGGACCAGGCTGTCGGTCCCGGTCGTACCGACGTTGAAGTCCCCGTCCGTGCAGAGGATCACACGGTTGATCCCGCCTTCGATGAAGTGATCGCGAGCGACCTGGTAAGCGAGCTGGATACCGTCGCCGCCATTGGTGCTGCCTCCCGCCTGCAGTCGCTCAAGCGCCGCTTGGATCTCGCCAAGACGATCGGCGGTCGTCGAATCGAGGACCAGACCCGCGGCTCCTGCATAGACGACGATCGCGATCCGATCTTGCGCGTTCAATTGCTCCAGCAATAACTGCATCCCTTGCTTGAGCAGCGGTAACTTGTTCGGCTGGTTCATCGAGCCAGAGACATCGAGGAGGAAGATAAAATTCCCGGCCGGACGTTCCTCGCGAGCAACCTCCTTCCCTTTGATGCCGATCCGCACCAGCCGATGTGCGGGCCGCCAAGGGCAGGTCGCGACTTCGACGTCCGCCGCGAAGGGATGAACCGGCTCGCCTTCCGTCGCTTCGCCGGCAACCGGTGGGTTGTAGTCGTAATCGAAGTAGTTGATCAGTTCCTCGATCCGCACGGCGTCGGGACGGGGCAGCCTCCCTTGTTCCAGCAGGAAGCTACGGACCTTGGCATAAGACGCGGTGTCGACATCGATCGAGAAGGTACTGAGCGGGTGTTCGTCGACGCGACGGAACGGGTTGTCCGTGATCGGGTCAAAGCGGTCGCCCGCCATCCCGGGGCCCTGCCCGCGATCGGTCGGGGGCGCCGGTTCCGAGGAAAGTTTCGTTCCCAGGCCGACAGCCGCGAAGCCTCCTTTCCGGCGACGGGGATCCATCGGGGACTCAAAGCTTGTGGTTTCGGGGGCGGCGGTATAGGGCCGCTGCGTAACGCTCTTAGCGTTCTCCCCTTCCTGCGCGATCCCAGGCATTTTCCCTCCGGAGAAATCCGCCGCTTCATCGACGGCGGCTACCCCCTCGAGCCCCGCCGAAAATTCACTGGTCGGCGCCGGAGCGGCCGGCCCGGACTGCGGCATTGTCGAACGGTTCGACGACCGACTGGGGATCGCCTTCGTCAGCGGCTCGGGGACGTCGGCGGCGGGAGTGGTCGCAGTGACCTCGTCGGACGACTCGTCGGACGACTCGTCGGACGACTCTTGAGACGCCAGAGAGAGCAAGCGGCCTTCCTGGAATGCCGGCAGCAGCAAGCCCGTTCCCAGACCGACCAGGAACAGGACGGAAGCGGCCAGCCAAAAGGAAAAGCCCCCGCGAGAAGACCCCGCGGCCGGCGCGGCGGCAGCCTGCAGCTCGGCTTGCTGGGCCGTGGTCAGCGCCGGCTTGGCTTCTTCGGCAAAGCAGGCGGAAACGTCGCCGACGATTTGACGGGCTTCCTCCACCGCGGCGGCCAACTCGGGACGCGCCGTCAGTTCCTCCTCAAAGCCCGCGCTTTCGGCCGCGGAGAGTTCGCCGAGGATATAAGCCGTGATGCGGGAATCGTCCCACACCGGATCGGGTTGGGTCGGTTGGTCGTGATCGCTCATTGGATGGCTCGAAAACAAGATGGATGGTGGTGCAGAAAACGCTTGGTCAAAGCGTGGTGCAGAAAGGGACGCGGCCGCCAGCCGCTCGCCCAGCGGTGAGCCTTCAGGCCTGCAACGACGCACGCCGCAACTGGCGGATCGCGTCGTGAAGCTGCGAGCCGACCGAACCGACCGAGCATCCGGTCGCCTCGGCGATTTCGCGATAACTCAGCCCCGCATCGAGACGGAGACGGAGGACCTCCTGCTGCCCCGGGGCCAGCTGTGCGATCCACTTCGCCAGCTGGCTCGCGCGATCGGCTTCCTGGCAGGCGGTGGCGGGATCGGGCGCCGGGTCGGCCGGCGGGTCCTGGGCGAACCGAGCGGTCGCCCGCGGTTCTTTGGTTTGGGTGCGTTGCATATCGATCACTCGGCTACGGCAGACGGCAAACAACCAAGCCGCGATCCGATCTTCAAGCGCACCCGGGGGAACGCGGCAGAGCCGCAGAAACGTTTCTTGGACGGCATCCTGAGCCGCTTCGAGGTCGCCTCCCAGCATCCGCGCGGCGTAAGCCAGCAGGGGCCGTTGGTAACGCTCGACGACCTGGTTCAACCAGCACGCCGGATCATCCGGGAGGTGACCGGAGTCCATGAAACGAACCCTTCCCACAAGCAAAACGTGAAGCAAACCGCCGCTTGGCGCAGTGCCTTTCCAAACGCCCTCACCCGGTACCGCAGGGCACCAGCGGGAACCGACCGCGCCGTGGCGGCGGTTTCCAGTCGGGGACAAGCACTGAGGCCTCGAACCACTCGACGCCTAACCAGACAACGCGGCAGCGACGTTTTTATTGGGATGATTCGCCGATTTTTTGGGAAACGCCGCCTTACAGCGAGGAGGTCAGCGGGAACAGCCAGGCCCCCAGGATGGTCACCAACAGCGCCGAAAGTCCCATCGCCGTGCTCATCGGCGAGACGGTCCGCAGCCCTTCCGATTCGGTCATCCCGCTCATCTTGCAGATCACCCAGAAGCCGCTGTCGGTCATCCAGGCGATCGGTTTGCTCCCCGCCCCGATCGCCATCGCCAGATAGACGGGATGAAACGGCAGCACGCCGGGGGCGGCGAAGGCTTGCAGGACCCCCGCCGCCGTGATCATGGCGACGGTCGAAGATCCTTGCAGGGTGCGGATC
>CAYNVI010000555.1:0-3409 GCA_964400585.1 uncultured Pirellulaceae bacterium
TCCGTTCCCGCGGTTTGATAGACGACATTGGCCAGCAGGAAGCGGTCGGAAAGGACGACCTTCCCGGCGGCCAACGCGGGGCGAATCCGTTCTTCGACCAACTGGCAGCGCGCCGCCATGTAGAGGAGCGCTTCGGTGCGCCGGTGCATTTCCAGGTCGCTGTCAAGCAACAACCCGCGGATCGCTTCGCCCGGGGCCGTGCTACCCGGATCGCGGACCGCTTCGACGGTTTGGCCCTGCTGCGCTAACCAATCCCGTAGACGCTGGAGCTGGGTCGTCTTCCCGGCTCCGTCGATTCCATCCATGGCAATGAACATCGAGCGATCTACCGAGAGGGATTGAGTTCGGAAGCGGGCGAGAACTGGTCGGGACCGCCGAGGATCGGCAGGTGGGTGTAATCGGTAACGTACCAGCGATCGTTCTGTTTGCGAAAGCGGAGCATCACCCGCCGCGCGACCTTCGCGTCCGAGATACCGCCCCCTTTTTGGCTGACCACGACCGAGGCGGTCGCATCGACGATCGCTTCCGGGGGCAAGGCGCCCTGGACAAACTGCAGCGAGCGGATCTGCCCGATTTTTGCCTTGCGAAACTCATACTGCGGCAGCTCGTTGCGGGCTTGCGCCAACGTTTCCGGTCGAGAAGGCGCGATCAGCGTATAGACCGTCTCGAAATCGTTGCGATTGATGGCCTTTGCCGCTTCTTCCAGCCGGGCCAGGATCGCCTCGCGGTCGGTGGTCCAAGCATCCGCCAGGTACCAGCCGCCAGGGATCAGTGCCAGGCAGATCAATCCTGCAGCCAAGGCAGCCTTGTGGGCCGTCTGTAACCAGGCGTACAGGCAGGCGCCGGCGACCACCGCCAACAGCAGCGAAAGCAGGATCGGCTGTTCAGCCAGCAAGCGGGTAAGCATGTTCGGCGACGACGGGCAACGGGATAAGAGACCGTCGCCCCGGGCGGACCGCGGGGCGACGGCGGTTTCAAGCGGCGTCGATTTCTCTTTAGCCTAAACGCTTGGCAAAGAGCGGGCCAGCATAGCGGGCCGTGTCGCCCAATTCCTCTTCGATCCGCAGCAACTGGTTGTACTTCGCCATCCGATCGCTCCGGCTGGCCGAGCCGGTTTTGATCTGGCCGGTCGAAAGCGCCACTGCCAGGTCGGCGATGGTCGTGTCCTCGGTTTCTCCGCTGCGGTGGCTGGTCACGCTCGTGTAACCGTTGCGGCCGGCCAGTTGGATCGAATCGATCGTCTCGGTCAGCGAACCGATCTGGTTGACCTTGATCAGGATGCTGTTGGCGATCCCTTCATCGATGCCGCGTTGCAGGCGCTCGACATTGGTGACGAACAAATCGTCGCCGACCAGTTGGATGCGGTCGCCCAGCTTGTCGGTGAGCAGCTTCCAGGTCTCCCAGTCGTCCTCGCCGCAACCATCTTCGATGCTGCAGATCGGATACTGTTTGCACCAGGCGTCGAGGAAGTCCACCATCTCTTCGCCCGCTAGTTGTTTGCCGTCGATCGTGTACTTCTTCGAGCCGCTGTCGTAGAACTCCGTCGAGGCGGCATCGAGGGCGATCCAAATCTGCTCCCCTGCCTTGTAACCCGCGTTGTCGATCGCGGTCAGGATCAGGTCGAGCGCTTCCTGGTTGCTCTTCAGGTTCGGAGCGAAACCGCCTTCATCGCCGACCGAGGTGCTGTAACCCTTTTCGCTGAGCACCTTCTTGAGGTGATGGAAGACTTCGGTGCCGGCCTGCAGGGCATCGCTGAAACGATCAAAGCCCAGCGGCATCACCATGAATTCCTGGAAGTCGACCGAATTGTCCGCGTGTTCGCCGCCATTGACGATGTTCATCATCGGGGCGGGAAGCAGATGGGCTCCGACCCCGCCCAGGTAGCGGTAGAGCGGTTGTTGCGTGAAACTGGCTGCGGCTCGAGCCGTGGCCAAGGACACGGCCAGGATCGCGTTGGCACCCAGTTCTTTCTTGTTGGGCGTGCCGTCGATGTCGAGCATCAACTGGTCGACCATCCGTTGTTCGCAGGCATCGAGCCCGATCAGTTCGTCGGCGATCCGCGCGTTGACATTATCGACCGCCTTGAGGACGCCCTTGCCCAGGTAGACGTCCTTGTCTCCGTCACGCAGTTCCCAGGCTTCGTGGACCCCGGTGCTGGCACCGCTCGGGACGGCGGCCCGCCCGAAACTGCCGTCGACCAGCGAAACCTCGCATTCGACGGTCGGATTGCCGCGGCTGTCTAGAATCTGTCGTGCGTGAACATTGTCGATCAAGCTCATGTTGGTCCCCAACGGGCGAAAAAGGGTTAGCGGTGGACGGCGTCAATCTTGGGACGGGGGAGCCGAGGCGGGGACGACGGCGATCGGCTGACCGCCGGCGTCCCGTTCCCGGCGACCGCCACGCTGTCGGCGGCGCCGGCAGCCGCATCCCAGAGGGGACGGGACGAAGCCGGCGGGGCCATGGCGGACGGCGGTCGATGCGGTCGATATTTTGCCCCAAGCCGTGGCAGGTGCCTAGGGCGGCCGCCCCGCTTCCTCGGGCCAGCCCGACCGCCGCCGCATCGCCACTGGGGCAATCGGGCGGCGGCGGATATGATAAGCGTTCGCCTTTTCCTTCGCTCATTTGACGTGGCAGCTGCATGTTTACGGGACTCGTGGAACATTTGGGTCAAGTCGTCGAGGTCGTCGCGCAACCGCCGGGGAAACGGCTGTCGATCGATTGCGGGCCCGTCGCCGAGGGGGCAGCGGTCGGTGACAGCATCTGCATCAACGGCTGTTGCCTGACGGTGATTGCCGTCGACGGCCGGCGGTTGGCCTTCGAGGCGGGCGAAGAAACATTGTCTCGGACGAACCTCGGGGCCCTCGCCGCGGGCAGCCCCGTCAATCTGGAACGCTCGTTGCGCGCGGGCGATCGGCTCGGCGGACATTATGTCACCGGCCACGTCGATGCCCTGGGCTACTTGGAACGCCGGGAAGAAGATCCTCCCTGGTCCAAGCTCTGGTTCCGGATTCCCGAGGCCTGGGGCCGGCAGCTCGCTTCCAAAGGGAGCGTCGCGGTCGATGGTGTCAGTTTGACCCTGGTCGACGTCGTCGAAGATGGGTTCAGCGTCGCCTTGATCCCGCATACGCTCTCGGTCACCACCCTGGGAGGCTTGCATCCCGGGGACCCGGTCAATCTCGAAACCGACGTGCTCGCAAAGTACGTCCAACGCCAATTGGAAACGCAACAAGAATGGCTGAAAGACAAACGGCCAGCTACCTGACCGAACGGTTTGCGGCTGCCGGTTTACGACCGCTGACGCGGTTTGGTCAGAATTTCCTGATCGACCTCAACCTGGTCGATCTGATCGTGCGGGCGGCCGAATTGACGCGGGACGATCTGGTCCTGGAGGTCGGTACCGGCGTGGGGT
>CAYNVI010000556.1:0-3405 GCA_964400585.1 uncultured Pirellulaceae bacterium
GAATTCGTCAATACGCAACCCGATCCGGCGGGGAATCCGGCCAACCACATCCATTGCGTTTGGCGCGACCTCGACGGCGACTTTGGTCTGCCGATCGAATAGGCTCCGCGGCGGCCACGCCGCCCTGCGGATGTTCCCGGGTTCCCTCTCGCTACGCACGGCGAGCGAGAGGGAAGGCGAGGCCCCCTTGGCCCTCTCCCCGATTAATCGCCAGCCTGTCGCTCCGGCAGTCGGGTTCCCTCGCGCGATTCTTCAGCCGCTTGCTGGGGAACCGCGGGTTGAAGCCACTGTCGAATCGCTTCCGATTGAAGCTTTGTCGTCACGGCGACGGCCAGCATCAGCAGGGTCGCTGCGATCAGTCGCTGGGAGGGTCCTCCGCGATCGCGCGTTTGCCGCGCGTCTCCCGACGCGGTCGAGGCATCGACAGGCCGCTCCCCCGACGGTACCGATGGGGGGGTCGTCGCCGGAGTAATTTCATGCAACTTGGCCCTTGCCAACCGCGTCAGGTAGACCGTGACCACGATCGTGGCGACGACGCCGAGGCCCAAAAACATCCACTCCCACACGGTGCGTTCACGCCCCGTGTCGCCGGCTTTCATTGCGGCGATCCCGGCCAGATGGCCGAGGTAGACGTACAGGAACGTCCCCGGCAGCATCGCGATCCAGCTGGTCAGGACGTAGGGTCCCAGCCGCAGGCTGGTCAAGCCGTACAGGTAATTCTGCAGGTTGAACGGGATCGCCGGCGAAAGCCGCAACAAGGCGACGATCTTCCAACCGGCTTCGTCGATCGCCAGATCGATCGCCCGGAATTTGGGGCGGGCCCGCGCCCACCGCTCCACCTTGCGCCGGGCCGCGTAGCGGGCGATCAAAAAGGCGCAGGCCGCCCCGGTCGTCGACGCCAAGGAGACGGTGAGGAACCCAATCCCTAATCCGAACATCGCTCCGGCGGCCAACGTCAACAGCGAAGCGGGCAGGAGCAGGACAGTCGCCAGCACATAGAAGGCGGCGAACACCAGAGGCCCCCAGACGCCCAGCGTCGCGATCCAGGCCTGCAATTGCCCAAACAGCAGCCCTACCGGCAGCGTCCGCAAGACCACCCCGAGCGAACCGAGGAACACGAGCCAGCAAGCTCCCCGTATCAGACGAGGGGCTTGCGGGGGACGAAAAGGCATGGGAGGACTCCCAGGAAGGATCCGAAAGGGACGTGGCCGAAGGGTGACGGCCCGGTTCTTCCCGGCGGAAGCGGGGACCAGCGGCTGCGCAGCCGGCGGAAACGACGTGCGGCTGCCAAGGAGATGATCGTCGACCGGGTGTTTTCCGCCAAACGAACCTCTCCTAAACTTTGGGCTGCCGCCGCCCGCCTGCTCCGTTCAACCCACGACCGCACCGTTGACCGATTCGCCTGACCTTGCTGTTCGTCTCCACCGGCTGCACCTCCGCAATCCGATTCTGGTCGCTTCGGGGACATTCGGCTACGCGAGGGAAATGGAAAAAGTGGTCGATTGCGGCCAGTTGGGTGGCATCCTGCCGAAGACGATCACCGCGGAACCGCGGATCGGCAACGCCCCCTGGCGGACGGTGGAGGTCTCCGCCGGCCTGCTCAATTCGATCGGTTTGGACAACGACGGGGTCGACGTCTTCCTGCAACACCACCTCCCCTACCTCCGCGAGATCGGCACCGCGATCATCGTCAGCATCGCCGGTCGCAGCGAGCGCGAGTTTGCGGAACTGGCCGCACGCATCGGCCACGAGCCGGGGGTCGCCGCGATCGAGATGAACCTGTCGTGTCCCAACGTCTCGGGGGGGGTCGACTTCGGTACCGATCCCGCCGCCTGCCAGCGCGTGGTCGCCGCCGCCCGCGACGATTGCCCGCTTCCCTTGCTCGCCAAGCTAACGCCCAACGTGACACGGATCGTGGAGATCGCCCAAGCCGCCGCCGACGGCGGGGCGGACGCGGTCTGCCTGATCAACACCTTGCTCGGGATGGCGGTCGACTGGCGGAAACGGCGGCCGATGCTGGGCAATGTGATGGGGGGATTGAGCGGTCCCGCCATCAAACCGGTGGCCCTTCGCTGCGTGCATCAGGTGCAGGCGGCGGTCTCGATCCCGATCATCGGGATCGGCGGCATCGCAAATATTGATGATGTCCTGCAGTTCCTGGTCTGCGGCGCCTCGGCCGTCCAGATCGGGACCGCCAACTACTACGATCCGACGCTGTCGACGCGTCTGGTCGCCCAATTGCCCGCGGCCCTCGCGGAACTGGGCGCTTCGAGCGTCGCGGAAATCGTCGGCAGCCTCGATGCCACGAAAGTCGTCTAGCCACCCCGGAAAACGGTACCTGGTACCTTTTGTGCCCGCGTGTAAAGCCTCCGGCCCTTCCTTTCGCAAAGCATTTCCAATGCCTCAACCACCCCCGTTTGAACACTTGAAAAACCTGATCGTGATGGCGATCGCCGACGGCAGTTTTTCCGAGGACGAGGTCAACTTCCTGAGCGAGCGCTGTGTGGCCATGGGGCTGGACGAACACGCCTTTCGGGACGCCTTGCAGGCCGCCCTCGATGATGATGTGGCGATCCGGTTGCCGCAGGCCGCCGACGCGCAAGACGCCTTGCTGGGGGACCTGATCCGGATGATGGCTGCCGATGGGCATCTCGATGAGCAGGAAAAGCAGCTATTCGCGTTGGCCGCTGCCAAGATGGGGATCGACGACACGCGACTCCATCACCTCATCGATGAACTCGTCCGCTAGCCTCCCGGCGGCGGACAGAGCGCAAGGCGCGGCCGGCAGCAAGCCAGCGTCTGAACCGTCTTTCCTTTGCTCCCGCGGGTTTCTCCGAGATTGCTTCTGTGGCCAAGATCCTGATCACCTCCGGTCCGACGCGTCAATACCTCGACCCGGTCCGTTACCTGACCAATGCGTCCAGCGGCCGGATGGGAGCCGCCTTGGCCGCCTCCGCGCTGGACCTCGGCCATGACGTCACGATCGTCAGCGGCCCCGTCCAGGTCGTTTACCCGACTGCCGCCACGCTGATCCCGGTGGTCACCACGCAGGAAATGCTGGCCGCCGCCTGCGAGGCGTTTCAGTTCGTCGACGGCGTGATCGGGGCGGCCGCTCCTTGCGACTACCAGCCACACCACGTCGCCCGTCAAAAAATCGCCAAGACCGGGGAACCGCTCCGCCTCGACCTGATCGAAACGCCCGATGTGATCGCCACGCTCGGCCAGCGAAAACGGCCCGCGCAATGGGTGGTCGGTTTTGCCCTGGAAACCGAAGACCAGCATTTCCGCGCGATCGCCAAACTGGAACGCAAACTATGCGACCTGATGGTCAGCAATGGGCCCGATGCGATCGATGCGGATCGCAATCATGTCGATCTGCTCGACCCCGCCGGACGTGTGCTGGCG
>CAYNVI010000557.1:0-3402 GCA_964400585.1 uncultured Pirellulaceae bacterium
GGCGCCATCGCCAGTTGGCCAATCCCGATCACCTGTATCAGTGGTGCGGAGGACGGTCTGACCGGTCCCGCCGTGATGCAACCGATCGTCGACCGCGGTCGACAGGCGACGCTCCGTGTCGTCCCGGACGCCGGGCATGTAACGCCCCTGGAAAACCCGGCAGGATTGGTGAGGGCGTTGCAGGCAAGCCTCTGATGCCGGCTTGGCTTGGTCCGTCTCCTTTGTGGCTCAACCCCTCCTGAAGAGCCGTTTGTGTGCCGCTCGAAAGAACCGCCGGCGATTCTCGTATTGACCCGTCGCTCTCATAATGAGACATCTGCTGGAGTGGGAACATCGCGTCGACTTGCCGCGTCGAAATAAAGAGAGAGAAAAAGTTTGCGAGTTGGTGGCGGCTGGGTGGGTTTGCTAGCCTGCTCCGGCGGGCGGGGCGGGCAAAGTCGGGTCAAGGATGCCATCTTGGCACCCCAGTTGCTCCTCCTAACCAAAATCCAGCGATCGCGAACGCAACGCGATTGGAAATCAGCACTTTAGCGGGTCGCCCGCTTCCGCTGCATTGCACGAAGGGGAATCGATGAAAAGTCAACGGATCTACCAAATGATCGCGCCGGTCCTCTTTGTCGTTGCCGGGGCATTTGCCTTTCCGGCGGCGGCTCAAGAGGCAGGCGCCACCTCCGAAACCGGTTCGGGTTACGCCCCGGTCGTCGCCTACCCCAGTTCGGATTTCAATTGGCTACGGCATTCGAGCACCGCCGCCGAAGGCCGGTTGCGAGGAGCGGCCTCCTTTGTCGAATCCGCGGGGAAAGGGAATTATTATCATTCGCTTGCCGCCCTCAATTACCAAGAAGCCTATCGCCGGGCCTTGGATAACGCGGTGCATCGGGCGGATGCTTACTACGCCCGCCAGGATCTCTGGTACGACCACCAGGAAAAGTATCGCCGCAAGCCGCTGGACATGGAGGGTTATCAAAAATTAGCTGCTTCGCGTGCTCCGGACCGTTTATCGGCGGAACAGTATGACGCCGACTCGGGCGCGGTCCGCTGGCCCTTTCCGCTCGACAGTGAAGTCTTCCGCAGTGCGCGTCAGGCGGTCGAAAAGCACTTGTCGGACCGCTCGATCGAAAATGCCGGCTGGGGAAGTCGCAACTACGCTCAATTGCGCGCGCACGTCGAGTCGATGCGTTCGTTGCTCGATGCCGCCCGTGAGAGTTTACCGCCCGATCAGTTTGTGCTTGCCGATTCCTTCCTCGACAGTGTGCTGTGGGAAGGTCGATTCGTTCCGGATGCGGCGGCAGCAAACGAGGAGCTATAACCACGGCGGCGGCTTGGCCTTCCGGAGGCATGCTGGCTTCGCCGACACGATTCGCACCGGCTTATTATCGCGAATGTATTATTGAGGGCTTTCCGGTCGATTGATCGGGAAGCCCTTTCGCTTGCGCGTCCAGAAGGCCTCCCAGCTAGCCGGCGGTCTGGACTTCGGCCAAGGGTTGCAGATCGTAGGTTTCGAGCAACCGCTGGAGATCGTCGGGGGTCACCGCACGATAGCGTTCCAGGAGGGTGTCGAGGGGGACGTATTCCTGCTGCAGGAGGGCGTGATTGCCGATCGTGAAGAGTCGATTGCTGGGGCGTTCGCTTTGCATGATCAAGGCCGCGGTCGTTTTGTTGATCGCTTGGCTGAGTTCTTCTTGAGCGACCCCTTCCTTCACGAGCCGGCTGGCCGCCCGATCGATCAATTCCAGGTTGAATGCCAAGTCGTCCGGGGCACAAGCGAGATAGGTGAACAGGGCGCCGGTATCGATGAACTCTTGCGTCCATGTCGCCGCCAGTTCGGCTCGTCCGGTATCGACCAATTCCCAAAAAAGGCGGCTTCCTGATTCATCCCCAAAGATCGTCCCCAGCAGCCGCATCCCGTAGCGATCGAGATCATCCAGGGCCGGCGCCGCGGCAATCCGGATCGCGTAGGCCTGAGCGGCTTGGAGCGGGCGGGCGGCATCGCTCGTGCCCGTGCCGTCCACCGCTTCGGCGGGGGCAGGAAACAGCAGGGTGGGCGCGACCGGCTGGGACGGCCAATCCCGGGTCGCTTCCTCGAGCTGTTGCACCAGTTGGTCAAAGTCCACATTTCCGGCGGCGGCCAGGACCATGTTGCCCGGTTGGTAGCGGCGCTGGAAATAGGCCCGCATCGCTTCGGGCGTCATCGTTTGGATCGAATCGACCGTGCCGAGGACTCGGCGTCCCAGCCCCCGCGGCCCGAACCGCGCTTCCATGGAACGTTCAAAGGCGCCGAAGGGAGGCTGATCTTCGTACTTGGCGATCTCTTCCAAGATCACCAGACGTTCGGTTTCGAAGTCGTCGCTCCGCAGCGACGGTCGCATGATATCGGTCAGCACATCCAGCAGGCGGTGTTGGTACTTGGGCAGCACCGTCGCGTAATACACCGTTTGTTCTTCGCTCGTATAGGCGTTGGATTGTCCGCCCAGGTCGTCGAGTTCGCGGTTGACCTCCGCCGCGGTCCGACGCGGTGTTCCTTTGAAAACCATGTGTTCGAGGAAATGGCTGAGCCCACTTTCTTCGTCGACCTCGTCCCGTGCGCCAGCGCGGACAAAGAAGCCAAACGCCGCGGTGTAGGCTTGCGGGTAAATCTCCGCGGCGATCCGTAAGCCGTTGGCGAGCGTGGTTTCTCGAAACTGAATCATCGACGAGCCGTGGGGCGAAAGAAGGAAGGGCGGGAGGGGGCGACCCGGGGCCGGTTCAAGGTGCTTTCAAGGGGTCGGGACCGAGCGTCACGATCCGGTAGTCGCCCGGCCGATGGGCTTTCCAATGGGCGACGATATCGTCGGAGCCGATCGCGTCGATCCGCTGTTCGATCTCCTTGGCCAGCATGATCCGCTGCAGATGGTACCAGTCGCTGACCATCGAAGAAGCCCGCGAGGCACTCGATTCCTGCTCCATGATCAGGCCACTTTGGACGCGGACCTTTTGCCGTTCCAATTCATCTTCCCCGACCCCTTCGACGATCGCCTCGATTTCCCCCAGGGTCACATCGAGCGTTTCTTGGGCCCGCTCGACGGTGGTCCCGGCGTAACCCAATACCGCTCCACCGGTACGCAAAGAATGACAACCGGCCATCACGGTGTAGCACAGCCCGCGTTGTTCGCGAACGCGATCGAACAGCCGGGAACTCATCCCATCACTCAGCACGCCGATCCCGGCACGCAGGGTGTAGTAATCGGGATGGCTGTAAGGAACCGCGGGAAACGCAAAGCCGATATGCGTCTGTTGGGAATCGTGTTCCAAGTGAACGTACTGGGCCCCGCTTTGCGGGATCTCGGGGACGCTGCGGGCGGGACGGGGTTGCCAGTCGGCGAACAACGTTTCGACTTGGCCCAGCAGTTCCGTCCAGTCGAA
>CAYNVI010000558.1:0-3401 GCA_964400585.1 uncultured Pirellulaceae bacterium
GCCGCCCCGATCAGGCAGGCGATCGCGATCTCGGCGGCAGCCAATGAAAGCGGGTGGATCGGCTCGAGCTGTTGCAGGTGTCGGCTCAGCGGATTGGCGGCCTCTTCGCGCCGTTGGTGGGCGATCCAGTCATTGATCGACGGATGGCTGGCGGCAAAAGGGAATTGTTCCCAGCCGTTGGCCGTCCGTCGCCAGCCGTCCAGCACGATCGTCCGGGCCGCACGGGGGGGCGGCGCGGGGGCCCGCCCGGCGTCGGGCACGGTGGAGGTCGGCGGCGAGGATTCGGTGGCGGTCGACGCCACGCCGTCGATCCCCGACCAGATCAATAGGCCGACCAGCAGGCAGGGAAACCGACGAGGCGAAAGGAGTGGGCGGGGAGAGCGGTGCATCGGGATCCCGGGGAGCAGAGGAGGCGTGCGGGAAACGACGCGATGCAGGGTCTGGGCCAATCGCACATGCGGCGCGATCGCTGTGTCTTAACCTCTTTTCTGGCAAAGGGTTCCTGGTCAAGTTGCGGGACGAGGGCGGCGGGGCGGCGTTGCCAAAACGCCACAGGAGGTGTGGTTTTTTGCCATCGCGATGCGGCCGCGAGACGCCCTCCTCCGACGGCTCCGGTCGGCTCCCGCCGGGCTTGGGGGCGGAACCGCAGAATGCCTGAAATTCGTTTGCCGAGGGGGTGGTTGCGACCTAGGCTTCCAGTGTCTCCCCAGGCGTTCTTTTCTTTTCCTCCAGTCGTGGTTTGCATAATGTCGATCGCTCCCGCATCTCATGATCTCGAAAGCCTGCTCAACGCCGGCCAGTTGCCGGCGCTACCGCAAAGCGCCATCGCGCTGATGCAACTCTCGCAGAACACCTCGGCGGGACCGCCTGAATTTGCCAAACCGATCGAGGCGGATCCCGGCTTGATGGGGCAGGTCTTGAAGTTTGTCAATTCGTCCTATTTCGGCTTCAGCCGTGAGATCGGCAGCGTCCAGCAGGCTTTGACCCTGGTCGGCACGCGGGCGATCACGAACTTCGCTCTCTGGAACGCCGTCTTCAGCGTGATTCCCAACCCGCAATTCGGTCCCTTCGACCTGAAGGGGCTGTGGCAAGATTCGTTGCGGCGGGCGCTGTTGGCCCGCGGGCTGGGACGTCAGCTAAAGGTCGGCAACGCCGAAGACCTGTTTGCCGGTGCGCTGCTGCAGGACATGGCGATCCCGCTGTTGCTGAAACAATTGCCCGATGAATACCGCACGCTGATCGATCGCCGGCAAGCGGAAAACCTTCGCCTGAGCCATCTGGAACGGGAAGCGTTTGGCTGGGATCACGCCGACGCGGCCGCCAAGCTGGCCTCGGCCTGGGCGTTGCCCGCAGGCTTCATCAAGTTGATCAAGAACCACACGCATCTCGAGACGCTCCTGGAAGCGGGGCCGGCCGAGCGCGATGCCGCCTGTGTCGCGGTCGCTTCGTTGCTGCCGAGTTGCGTCGATGACCACTGGGAAGAGCGGGAGCAATTCGAAGCGGGGTTCCAACGGGTCATCGACGGGCAGTCGGTCGATCTGCTGGAGCTCTTCGCCGAGGTCGACCAAGCGGCCGCCGACTTCGCGCCGATGCTGAAGCTGCCGACGCCCAAGCGAACCTTGCTGGAATACTGGAACGCTTAGCCGTTCAGGTCCGCGGCCCACAGCCCGAGGGCAGGGTTGCGGACGAAGTAAAACTCGGATCCGTCCCGGTCCACATTCCAACCATCTTTGAGCCGCTCGATCGGGTATTGTTGCAACAGCGGGTCGATCTCGGCGTAGCGGTAACCGACGCTTTCGATCTCGTCGCGACGGAGGCCGCCGGCGGCGTAGACGATCTCGAAGCGGTTTTCCGACGAACCGTGCATCAGGTGGGCGGCGGCCGAAGGGTTGGCGGCCAGGTCGGCTTCTGCGGCGAAGGACCGGAGCGTCTCCGGGGTGGTCCGGTAGCCGTACTTGCGGATCAGCCGGTCGATTTCGGCATCCTCCCCAAATTGTTGGACTGCCGGGGCGAGCACGGTCAGCCGTCCGCCGCTGGCGATCGCTTTGCGGGTGCGATAGATCGCCTTGTTGCCCAACCACGTGCTATGGAATTCGGACGGATCGAGGTACGCCACGATATGCTGCGGCGGCCGTTCCAGGTGGTTGAAATTGACCGTGTGGGCCAGTTCCGCCGCCTGGTAGAAGACATCGTGCTCGTCGCCGATATACAGGCCCCGCGTGATCAAGCGTCCGTCATCGATCGACTGTTCGATCACGGTCAGGGCATAGAGCAGCGGGAGGTCTTGGCAGAAGTGATCCTGGGCGTAGTTGAGGATCTCGCGGAGCGGGGTCCGCGCCTGGCCCATCGTCCGCTCCATCCCATACGCGGCGCTGAGGAAGTGGCTTTCATTGATCCCGGCCGCGCCGCCGGTCCCGACGAAGACATTCTTGTTATAGTTCGCCATCCCGATCACTTCGTGCGGGACGACTTGGCCGATGGAAAAGATCAGGTCATGGCCGCCGTCGCGGACCAACTGGTTGACCTGGGCGGGCCACGGTTTGTCATAGATCCCCTCGGTGACTTCACGCACAAAGGATGCCGGGACTTCGCCGAGCGTGACCACTTCGTCGCGCCATTTGTGTTCGCGGATCAGTTCCGGAGGGACCCCCCGAAACATGTCCTCGATCTGGGCCGGTGTCATCGGCTTGTGCGTCCCCAACGCCGGCATGATGTCGCTGATCCGGTCGCCCAACAGCTCATAGCAGAGGGAGGTGATCTCGCCGGCGCGGCTCGGCAGTCGACTGTAGTCAGGCGGCAGGAGCAGCGTGCGGTCGGGCAGGCCGCGTTCGGCGAAGGTTTGCTGGAGGGCCGCGCGAATGTCGGCGGTCGACAAATCCGTTTGGGGGGAACCGACGGCGAAGTGGATCGTCATGGAGAGGGGGGCCGCGAGAGCAGGCGGAGCGAAGCGGGGAAACAGCAGATCCATCCTAGCGAATGCGCCGGGTGGGAGTACCGCACGTTGTCCCCTACAGTATCCCTTTTCCGATCCGTCGCGTCCCCGGTCGAGCGGCCGCGGCAGCCGTTTGCCAGAGGAAGGAAACGCTGGGGTGACTCTGTCAGAAATCGAAGCGGCGATTCCGCATCGGCCTCCGATGCTGCTGGTCGATGAAATCGTCCGGCGCGGCGAGGCGGAGATCGTCTGTCGCAAGACGTTCGCCGCCGACGAGTTTTTCGTGCAGGGGCATTTTCCCGGAAAGCCGATCGTGCCGGGGGTGATCCTCTGCGAATGCTGCCTGCAGGCGGGTGCGATCCTGCTTGCCTCGATCGCTCCGGGCGGAGCGGGCAGCGTCCCGTTGGCAACCCGCGCCGACAATGTCAAATTCAAGCGGATGGTCCACCCCGGCGAAACCGTGGAGCTC
>CAYNVI010000559.1:0-3393 GCA_964400585.1 uncultured Pirellulaceae bacterium
CCGGGTCGTCGTCGGCCGTTGCTTCCCAGGCCCCGTTGCGGGCGGTCGGTCCGAAAGGCGAGCCGGTGACGCTGGGGCAGCCCCCCGAGACGATCGCCGGGCTGCTGCGACGGGCCGACGTCCGGTTTGCCTTTTACGATCCTGTGCGGACGCCGCGGCGGTACGCCGGAGAGACGGAGTTTGAAACGGAGTACCACTATCGGGTCCGTAGTCGTTGGGGGGTGCAAGGTCGCGGGGCGCGACGCGAACTGCTGATCCGTCCTCGGTTCGAGCGGGTTACGTTGCAGACGCGACATCGGATCACATTGCCCGAGACCTTGGTCGACGACCGCTTTTTCGATCATCCGCTGGTCCTGCATGAGTTCGATCATGTGCGGATCAGCGCCTCGGCGCGGTGGGAAGCCTGGTTTCGCAAGCGGTTGCGGCAAGAGTGTGACCTGGTGCGGGTGGAACTGTCGGCGGGGGAAGTGCCGTCGGAGGCCTCGGTCAAGCAGTCTGTGCGGCGGGCGATCGAGCAGCAGTTCGATCGCTTGGTCGCGCTGATTCAGCTGCGTTACCAAGAATTGGACCGCGACACCGAGCATGGGCTTCGTCCCTTGCCGGCGGGGTTCCTCGACGAACCCCCGCCGCAGCGTTGACCGGCCGGCGACCCCTTGTCGGGGGTTGGCTGCGACTCGATCATGGAACCCGCCGTCGCTCCCAACACGGTGCGTCTGCTCGCGCCTGCGGGCGACCGTCCTTCGCTCCCCCACCCGCTCCTCCTCCGACCCGCAACGGAAACGATGTCTCTGAACGAAGCCGCTCGGCAATTATGCGACCACGCCTGTGAGCATGCCGCGGCGCTCGGGCTGGCCGTGCACCCGCTCGACGGGGCCCGCCTGATCGACGCGGGAGTCGAGGCCGCGGGATCGCTGGAGGCGGGGCGCTTGTTGGCGCGGGTCTGTTTGGGCGAGGCGGCGAGTGTGGAGTTAGCGAGCGAAGATGCCAGCCAGTTCGTTACCGACCTGGCGGTCACCGTGCGGACCGATCGCCCGCTGGAGGCATGCCTGGGTGGACAGTACGCCGGTTGGCCCGTCCAGACCGACCATTTTTTTGCGATGGGCAGCGGGCCGATGCGGATGGCCCGCGGCCGCGAAGCGATGCTGGAAGCATTGCAGTTGCGGGAAGCCGGTGGGCCCGTCGTGGGAGTTTTGGAAGCCGACCGCCTGCCCGACGCAGCGGTGCTGGAGCGGGTTGCCGAGGATTGCCAGACGACCCCCGACCAGGTCACCCTTTGCGTGGCTGCTTCGACGTCGCTCGCCGGCACCGTCCAGGTGGTGGCCCGCAGCGTGGAGACGGCGATGCATAAATTGCACGCTTTGGGATTCGACGTGAGGGCGGTGCGGAGCGGTTGGGGTGTCGCCCCCTTGCCGCCGGTCGCCCGGCCAGGGGACACGGTCGGTGGGATCGGACGGACGAACGACGCCATCCTCTACGGTGGTCGGGTGACCTTGTGGGTCGATGCCGACCAGGACCAGGTCGACGCGATCGGGCCGCAGGTGCCCAGCGGAGCCTCCTCGGATCACGGCCGTCCCTTTGCCGAGACGTTCCGCGATTATGACTACGATTTTTACAAGGTCGACCCCCACCTGTTCAGTCCCGCGGTGGTCACGCTGGTCAATCTCCGTTCGGGGATCGCGCGGCGGTTTGGCGAAGCGGCGCGGGAGGTTCTGGCCCGTTCTTTTCAGATGGATTAAGCCGTGACGGCGTCTTCCTTGCGTTCTTCCGCGCCGCGTCGTCTGCTCGCTTTGGGACCGGGCGCCGGCTGGCACGCGGATCAGCTGCGGCGGGCTGCCCGGTTGTACGGCTGCCGACTCGAGTTCGCCCCGTACGAGTCGCTATCGGTCAAGATCGCCGCCCCCCGCGGGCAGGTTGTCACCTGCGAAGCGGGGCCGGTGAGCGATTTCGACGCGGTCTTGTTGCGTACCATGCCCTCGGGATCGCTGGAACAGGTGACCTATCGGCTGGCCATCCTGCATCGTCTGGAGGCCGCCGGCGTGCCGGTGATCAACTCGCCCGGAAGCTTGGAGCGGGCGATCGACAAGTACGCCTCCTTGGCGTTGATCGAACGCTTGGGTTACGACGTGCCGCCGACGGCGGTGGTGCAGTCGCGGCGGGAGGCGATGGAGGCCTTTCGGGCCCTGGGGGGAGATTGTGTCGTCAAGCCGATTTTCGGCGGGGAAGGACGGGGGGTGATGCGGGTCCGTGAGGAGCCTCTTGCCTGGACCGTGTTTGCCACGCTGGAGCGGATCGATGCGGTCATCTATCTGCAGCAGTTCATCCCGCCCGGTGGTCGCGATCTACGGCTGCTGGTGATCGGCGAAGAGGTCTGGGGCATCCGCCGCGAAGCGCCCACCGGTTGGCGGACCAATGTTTCGCAGGGTGGCCGCAGCCGGGCGGTGACGATCGATGACGGCCAGCGGAGCAGGGCACGGCACATCGCCACGGCCCTGGGGATCGAGATCGGTTCGGTCGACCTGATCGACGCCGAAGACGGGTGTCCGCGGGTGTTGGAAGTCAATGGCGTTCCCGGCTGGAAAGGGGCTCAGGCGGCCCTGGGGATCGAGCTGGCCGAGCCGATGCTGGGGCACATCGTGCGGCGGCTGGAGAAGGGGCCCGCGGCGGGGCTGTGTGGAGCAGGGCGCTAGTCCTCGAACATCGTTTCCAGCGAGCGGACGTAGGCGAGGGCTTCGTCGAGTTCCGCGACCGTGACCCCGGGGCAGCGGCCCTGTTCGTCGCATTCGGTCAGCAATTCCAGCTCTTCCTCGTAGGGATGTTCGCGGAGGCGGCGCCGCGCCCGCGCGCCCAGGTCCCCCGCCTTCTTGCGGTGCCCGAGCGACTGGTTGGCGATCAGCCAAGCCGTCCGCGTACTGATGAAACCCGCCAACGCTTCCAGGCCCGCAGCGATCGGGTCGGCGGGATCGATCGCCTTGCCGACGTCATGGAGCAGCGCTGCGAGCAGGAATTCTTCGTCGTAGGGAAGCCGGTGCCGGGCCTGTTCAAAGACTTGCAGGCTGTGATAAAGGGCATCGCTTTCGGGATGGTCGAGCGGGTTTTCCCGCACGTGTTCCAGCGGCAGCAGCAGGCTTTCAAACAGCTTCCAGCGGTCGGCTTCTCCGCCGTCGTCGCCCTCGATGTGTCGGCGAAAGCGATGCAGTTGATCCTGCACCTCCGCATCGCTGGGGAGGTCTTCCGCTTGGAGCTGGCTGGAAGCGATCTGCCGCGCGGCCTGCTGTTTGGCTTGGAAGCATTCGGTCGCTTCACCTTTGTAGAGCAAGCGGGCCGCCTCGCCGGCGATCCGGTTTCGCACATTCGAAGATGGCATCGGTTCTAGACCGTAGCGGTCGTTTCTTG
>CAYNVI010000560.1:0-3350 GCA_964400585.1 uncultured Pirellulaceae bacterium
TCTGCGGCAACAGGTCGGCGATCTCCAGCCCTGGAACCGAGGTCGGGATGGCGCGGACGCTTCCGCCGGTTTTCGTCCCGGGGTGCGGATCGAACGTTTCCAATTGACTGGGGGCACCCTCCATCCAAAGGAGGATGACCGATTGCGGGCGGGTCTGCCCGCCGCCCACTTCCGCGGCCCGGGCCAACTGCGTCGCCAAGGGGCCCAGAAACCCAGTGGCGGCGCTCGCCCTCAGCAACGACCGACGGCTGAAGTGCTGCTGCGCGCTGCAGACCTGCCCGCCGGGGGATCGATACGTCGACGTGGGAAACAGGGACATGGTTGCGCTCAATGGTTCCAGGAAAACTCGGTGCTGTTCATCAACACCCAGGAGAGATCTTCGATCGCCTGACGGCGGGACGGGGCGGTTTCCCATCTCGCCGTAAAGTGGGCCGATTCGGCCTTGGTGGGGTGGCGATTGAGGGTGGCCAGGTAGGTGGCCTCGATCGCCTGATCGGCCTGGTCGCTGAACATCGCGATGTGGGTGCAGGCATTCAGGATCGGGTTCCGGGCCGTCTGCTCGCCGACCAGCTTGCCGTTGAGCAGCAGCAACCGCTGCGTGATCGTGATCGGTTCGAACGCGAACGCATCCTCGCCCGTATCCCCGTAGCGTTTGACGAAATCATTGGACTCCAACAGCTTTTGCAGTTCGATCAGGAAGGAACCCTCGCGATCGACCGTCTTGATCCGACTCGCCTGGATGATCGAACCGGCCACCTGTTCTGGACGCAGGGGCGTCAAAGGAAAGAGCGCCCACGCTTGTTCGTGACGTTCGTCGACCGCGTGCGGCGCGCGGCTGTCGATCTGAAAGACGTCGCTGGCAACGATCACCCGGATCAGGCGGCGGAGATCCCAGCCGTGATCGATCACGTCGTCGGCGAGCCGATCGAGGCCGGGAGGCAGGGGGCCATGCAGCGGGATCTCATCGACCGGGGTCGCCAGCGGCTTGCCCAACAGGAGGGCCCATACCCGGTTGACCAGCGCCCGCGCGGCCTGCGGATTCTGCGGATGGGTCATCCAGTCGACCAAGCGTTGGCGAGGGTCGCCGACCGCCGGATCAACCAGCTCGGCGGCGAAGGGGACGGCGGGAACGACCTCCGTCTCCTCGTCCTCGCCGAGGTACTGAAACCGGTAGGCGCGCTGCCCGTTCTGCACCCCTTGGAAACCGTTGTAACGGGCGCTGCCGAAGAAGGCCGCCAGACGATGAAAGTCTTGCTGGGTCCCCGTCCGCGAGTCGCTCGCCGTGCCGAGTTCGACGTTGCCGAGGAAATCGTCGTGACACTGCAGGCAATCGATCCGCATGCCGAGGGACGCACGCGTGGTGCGGGCCGCCAGTCGAATCGGGTCGGGTTTCCCGTCTTCCGCCGAATCGAGCGTGACCGTCAGGAAGTTGACCTCGGGCCGATCGGTGAACAGGCCTTCGGCGGTAACCAGTTGTTCCAGCAGACGGTCATAGGGTCGATTCTCTACCAAGGCTTGGGCGAGCCAGCGGACGAAGCGGTGCCGACGAAAGGCGATGAACGGTCCGGACTCGCTTCCCACGTAGGTCCGCGCCAGACGTTCGCCCCAGTAATCGTGAAAGCGGGGGTCTTTGAGGAGACGATCGAGCCAGTACCCGACCCGGTGCGATTCGGGGACGGTTTCCAACGCGCGGATTTCCTCCAACGACATCCCGGTGCCGACCAGGGCGAGCGTCAGGCGGCGACACACCGTTTCCCAAGAGGCGGGTGGTGCCGGTTCGACGCCGCGGGCCTCCCAGTGACGACGGAACTCGTTGTTCAGGTCGACCACGACCGCTGCTTCCTCGCCGACCGCCGCTTCCTCGGCGGGCGCCGCGGAACCGGTAGCCGAGAGCGCCTGCGGGGCTTGGTCGACCGAGGAGAAATCGGCGGCAGGATCGACGGTGTCCCGAGCCAGGTTGCGGCGGTCAAAGTCCGCCGCTTCGGCGGGCTTGTCGGGAGAGCCCAAGCCGCGGGCTACATACGCGAAGGCGGCGGCCCCCACGATCCCCAGCGTGAGCCACTGAGCCAGCGACAGCAAGCGATTGCGCATCGCGATTTTTCCACCCAGGTTTGAGAAGCGGCGACCGGTCGAACCCCCTTCTATTCGAGCGATTCGCCGCCGCCTTGGCAAGCTGGCCCACCTATTTTTCGGGAGAACCGACCGAGGCCCGACATGCTTGCTAGCGGAGCGGCGCAAGCCACCCGGTATTTGTGGAGGATTTTCTTTGCGAAACCGGACGGCTCGCGCCGTTCCGCTACAAAGGAAGAGTTCCGTGGCGCTGTGGCTCGCCGGATCAGGCGGCCCGGCTTGCCTCCAGGGTGGCCTCGATGCTGTACAGGTGCCCCTGCCGATTGCGTCCCAGCCGCTGGGCCGCGCCGGTTTCCCGCAACACGTAGGCGACGCGTTGGGCAAACCAGCGAGGCCGGTCGAGGGCTTCGGCGAGCTGTTCGGTGTTGAAGGGACCGTCGAGAGAGGTCGTGTCGAACAGCCGCAACAGGTCTTCGGCGTCGTGAAACTCCTCCCGCCCGACGGTCCCCAGCAGGACGACATCCTTGACCCGAAAACGCGGTTGACGGCGTCGTCGCCGCCGGCGATCCGGCGGCAGACGCCACTCCTCGACCTCGACCCGAGGGACTTCCAGGGTCAGACGCGGGTGAGGGAAAACCTGCGTGAAAAAAAGCAACTCGTCAAAGAGCTCCAGGACATCCCCCCGGGAAGGGCTCCAGCGGCGGCTGGTGACGGGGCCATCGGCCCGCGTTTGCCGGATGATCCGCTTGCGGGCGATCAGCGGTTTGACCACCCGGACCCGCTGCGTCTTGAGCAGCTGCCGCACTTTGTCCCGGATCGCCGCCAGCGGGCCGTGCTGGACCTCGATCAGTTCGTCGCCCCGAATCGCATCGATCCGATAGGGTCCCCAGCGGACTTCGACGTCTTCCGCACCGCGGGCATACGATTCCTTCAGCTGGCGGTGAAGCGAGGTTTCCATAGCGTTCGGTCGGTCCCCGCGATGCTTGTTCCGGTTGCACCCCCGAACCACCCATGGTGCCAGCCATGCATTGCCAGGGGGCTTTTTACTGAAAACATCGCGGCCCTATTCCGGGTCGATGCCAAAATCTCGAACGGTAAAAAGGGTTTCCAGGGGGAGGCCGGCTGCTTGGAACGCTTCTTCGCCGCCCGCCAAACGATCGATGATGCCGATCACCTTGGTGACCTTCAGCCCGAAGGCTTGGGCGGCTTCGACCGCTTGCAAGGCGCTGCCGCCGCTGGTGATCACGTCTTCGACGATGACCACCTGCTGGCCCGGTTCG